>DQWH01000167.1 GCA_011042635.1 Bacteroidota bacterium
CTTCCATGGTGTGTTCATCGGAGCTTTCAGGGGATATGCCGGGCACAGGATGGAAGCGGATCAGATTCACGCGGCAACGCAGGCCGTTGAGCAGCCTGGCCATTTCCCTGATATGGCGGGGGGTATCGTTCACACCCCTGAACATAATGTATTCGAAAGAAAGTCTTCGCTGTTTTCCAAAATCAAAATTCCGAAGCTCGGCGATCAGTTCTTTCAGGGGATGAAGGGAAGCCACCGGCATCAGTTGCCTTCTTTCTTCCTCGAAGGGGGAATGCAGACTGACAGCCAGGTGACACTGGCTTTCATGCAGGAAACGGTGCAGCGGGCCAGTCAATCCTATGGTGGAAACGGTGATACGCCGGGGGCTCATGGCATAACCCCATTCAGCAGTAAATATTTGCGTACTCTTCAGTACTTCGTTGAGGTTATCAAAAGGTTCCCCCATACCCATGTATACGATATTGGTCACCCTGTCCCTTTCGGGCAGGCTACGGTACTGGTTCACGATCTCACCGGCTGTGAGATTCCCGTGAAATCCCTGTTTGCCTGTCATGCAGAAGCTACAGCCCATTTTACAGCCCACCTGGGAAGAAAGGCAGAGTGTATTTCGTTTTTCATCGGGTATATAGGCGGCTTCCACAAAACGCTTTTCGCCTGCGGGAAAAAGGTATTTTCTTGTCCCGTCGCGCGAAGTCTGCACACGTTCCGGAAGAGCCACCCCCAACCCATACAGGCGGGCCAGAGTATCGCGTGCATGCATCGGAAGGTCAGTCATCCGTTCTATTCTGTCTACCTGTTTTCTGTAAAGCCAATGGGATATTTGCTTTCCGGCATACCGGGGCCATTGGTTCTCTGCAGCCAGAGCTTCCAGTTCATCCAGTGTCAATCCGAACAGGGCAGGTCGTTTAGTCATGGTTGTATTTCTGCAGGTTGTAGCGGATACGGTAAGTGCTGATCAGCCTTTCGGGAAGGCATTATCCACCTGCGCGGTATCCCCCTGCAAAGATACAATTTCCGGAAGCAACCCGGCTCATTCTCCCAAACATACGCCCCGTGCCTTCTTCCGGGAAATCGGAGAGATTACATTCAGGAATTCCATAATTATTATTATTTTTGGGCGACTTTTTGAAAACAATTTTAAACTCAAATGATTATGGCCGAGAAAAAACGTGTTTACACATTTGGAAACCGACAAGCGGAAGGAAGCACCGGCATGAAGAATCTGCTGGGCGGAAAGGGCGCAAACCTGGCGGAGATGAACCTGATAGGAGTGCCCGTACCTCCGGGATTCACCATTACCACCGAGGCATGTAACGAATACACCAAACTGGGAAAGGATACCATTGTTGAACTACTCAGGGATGAAGTAAAAAACGGGATTACACATATCGAAAAGATCATGGGCGCCGGTTTTGGCTCCAAAGAAAATCCCTGCCTGGTATCGGTCCGTTCAGGGGCCAGGGTATCCATGCCCGGTATGATGGATACCGTGCTAAACCTGGGAATGAACGACGAAGCCGTGATTGGGCTTGCCAGAAAAACCAACAATGAACGGTTTGCATGGGATTCCTACCGCCGTTTCGTACAGATGTACGGAGATGTGGTACTGGGCCTTAAGCCGGCATCGAAAGAAGACACCGATCCTTTCGAGGAGATCATGGACCGGGTAAAGGAAGAAAAAGGATACGAACTCGATACCGAATTTACGGTTGACGACCTGAAAGAACTGGTAAAGCTTTTCAAAAAAGCAGTAAAAGACAATACCGGCCATGATTTCCCGACCGATCCGTGGGAACAGCTCTGGGGAGCCATTCTGGCCGTTTTCGACAGCTGGAACAATAACCGGGCAAAGGTATACCGCCAGTTGAACAACATTCCCGAAGAGTGGGGTACGGCGGTGAACGTACAGGCCATGGTTTACGGCAATATGGGCGAGAACTCGGCAACCGGCGTGGCCTTTACCCGCGACGCAGCTACCGGCGAAGACATTTTCAACGGGGAATACCTGATCAATGCCCAGGGTGAAGATGTGGTGGCCGGTATCCGTACACCCCAGCAGATCACCAAAGAAGGTTCCGTAAGATGGGCCAGACTGGCCGGAATTTCCGAAGAAGAGAGGAGAGAAAAATATCCTTCTCTGGAGGAGGTAATGCCTGAGGTTTACAAAGAGCTGGACGATATCCAGCAGAAGCTGGAAGATCATTACAAAGACATGCAGGACCTGGAATTCACTATCCAGGAAGGAAAGCTGTGGCTGCTGCAAACCCGGAACGGAAAACGCACCGGTGCCGCCATGGTGAAAATTGCCATGGACCTGCTGCGTGAGGGCAAGATCGACGAGAAAACCACCCTGCTGAGGCAGGAACCCAACAAACTGGATGAATTGCTGCACCCGGTCTTTGAAAAATCAGCCCTGGAAAAAGCTACGGTAGTGGCTAAAGGACTGCCCGCCTCGCCCGGCGCCGCCACAGGACAGATCGTGTTTTTTGCCGACGAGGCCAAAAAATATGAGCAGACCATTCTGGTGAGGATCGAAACCTCTCCGGAAGACCTGGAAGGAATGAATGTAGCCAGGGGTATCCTGACCGCCCGCGGGGGGATGACCTCCCATGCCGCCGTGGTAGCCAGGGGAATGGGTAAATGCTGTGTTTCGGGAGCCGGCAAAATCTCCATCAATTATAAAAACAGGAGCTTTACCGTGGACGGGAAAACCTTCAGGGAAGGCGACTGGATCTCACTGAACGGAACGACCGGTGAAGTATATGAAGGCAAGATCAAAACCATCGATCCCGAGCTGAGCGGCGACTTCGGCAAGCTGATGGAACTGGCTGAAAAACACACCCGCATGAGCGTGCGTACCAACGCCGACACACCGCACGACGCCACCGTAGCACGCGAATTCGGAGCCAGGGGCATCGGGCTGTGCCGTACCGAACACATGTTCTTCGAAGGGGAAAGGATCAAGGCCATGAGAGAAATGATCCTGGCCGATGGTGAAAAAGGACGCAGAAAAGCCCTGGAAAAACTCCTGCCCATCCAGCGGAGCGATTTCGAAGGCATTTTCGAAGCCATGCAGAATCTGCCTGTTACGGTTCGTCTGCTCGATCCGCCTCTCCATGAATTTGTACCCCACGAAGAGGAAAACCAGCAGGAAATGGCCAAAGAAATGGGGATTTCCGTTGAGGAGATCCGGGCCAAGGTGGATTCACTGCATGAATTCAACCCCATGCTCGGACACCGCGGTTGCCGGCTGGGCAATACCTACCCCGAGATCACGGAAATGCAGGCCCGGGCCATTATCGAAGCTGCTCTCAACCTGAAAGCCCGTGGGATCAAAGCCATTCCAGAGATCATGGTCCCGCTGACCGGAACCCTGAAAGAAATGGAGCTTCAGGAAGAGATCATCCGGAATACCGCCGAAAAGGTATTTGAAGAAAGAAACGACCGGATCGAATACCTCGTGGGAACCATGATTGAAATCCCGCGTGCCGCTCTTACGGCAGATGAGATTGCCAAAGCTGCCGAATTCTTTTCATTCGGCACCAACGACCTCACCCAGATGGGATTCGGATACTCACGTGACGATGCCGGGAAATTCCTTCCGGTTTACCTCGAAAAGAGCATCCTGAAGCATGATCCGTTCCAGATCCTCGACCAGGAAGGGATCGGACAGCTGGTGGAAATGGGGGTGGAAAGAGGAAGGAAAACCCGCCCCGATCTGAAAGTGGGGATCTGCGGTGAACACGGAGGAGAACCTTCATCGGTGGAATTCTGCCACCGCGTGGGAATGAACTACGTAAGCTGTTCTCCCTACCGCGTTCCCATCGCACGCCTGGCTGCCGCACAGGCTGCCATAAAGGAAAGCAAATAACGAAAATCCGTTATTCCCTGATAAAAAAACTGCCCGGTGCCCGGGCAGTTTTTTTATGCTCATTTTTTCAGAATAGCCATACTTTATTCGTTACAGACCCAAATTTGCGTGTTTTTCTCCGATGCCTGGTATCATATTATACTTAACTGAGGATATACCTCAAAATAACTTACAAAGTTAAGCACCGGGTATTCCTACGGTCTGGGGCCCGGCGGTGAGGAAGCCGCTACATGCCGGCCGTGGCAGTTTTTGTATTTCTTCCCGCTACCACACGGACAGGGATCATTCCGGCCGATTTTCTTATCTACCCGGACAGGTTGGGTTTTCTGCTGCGGAGGCGGGGGTCCCCCCTGGGTTGACTGCCCCTCGGTGTATGAAGGAACATCGGTTTTGCTGGTCTCGAACCGGCTCATATCCAGTTTCCTTCGTGCACGGGCTTCCTGTACCTGTCTGGGGTCCTGCACCGGAATATGTCCTTTCATCAGTGTGGCAACCACCTGCTTGTACATATCGTTTACCATATTCCGGAACAATTCGAACGATTCGAGCTTGTATATAAGCAGGGGATCTTTCTGCTCGTAAGTAGCGGTCTGTACCGATTGCCTCAGATCGTCCAGTTCTCTCAGGTGTTCGGTCCAGGCATCGTCAATGGTGGCCAGGATCACCGTCTTTTCATACGATTTCACCAGTTCCTTCCCTTCCGTCTCGGCTGCTTTTTTCAGATTGGTGATCACCTGGTATACTTTCTGCCCGTCGGATATCGGCACCACAATGTTTTCGTACACATGCGACTGGCGTTCATATACATCTTTGATCACAGGATATGCCTGGCGGGCAATGTCGGCCTCCTTCCGTTTGTATGTTTCCAGTGCAAGCTGGTAAATCCGGTCGATGATCTCCTGCCGGTCAAGTTTCATAAACTCTTCTTCCGTTAACGGAGCTTCCACGGAAAAGGAACGGATCAGCTCGACGTTGAACTCTTCCAGGCTGCCTCCGTAATACATATCCACCAGATTCTCAATGGTATGCGACATCATATTGGCAATATCCACCTTCAGCCTCTCTCCGAACAGGGCATGCCTTCTTTTGGTGTAGATCACCTCCCGCTGCGAGTTCATCACATCGTCGTATTCCAGCAGGCGTTTCCTGATACCGAAATTGTTTTCCTCCACCTTTTTCTGTGCCCGCTCAATCGACCGGCTGATCATAGGATGCTGGATCACTTCACCCTCCTTCAGGCCCATACGGTCCATCAGGCTGGCAATCCGGTCGGAGCCGAACAGGCGCATCAGGTCATCCTCCAGCGATACGAAGAACTGGGAACTTCCGGGATCACCCTGGCGGCCGGCCCTTCCCCTCAACTGCCGGTCTACCCGGCGCGATTCGTGCCTTTCCGTTCCCACAATAGCCAGACCACCGGCTCCCCTCACCTCGGGAGTGAGTTTGATATCCGTTCCGCGACCGGCCATATTGGTGGCAATGGTAACCACTCCCGTCCTTCCGGCCTGCGCCACGATCTCTGCTTCTTTCTGGTGCAGCTTGGCATTCAGCACATTATGCTTGATCCCCTTGATCTTGAGCATGCGGCTCAGCAATTCCGAGATCTCCACCGAGGTGGTACCCACCAACACTGGCCGGCCGGCCTTCACCAGGCCGACAATCTCATCGATCACCGCATTGTATTTCTCCCGCTTGGTTTTGTACACCAGATCTTCCCGGTCTTCCCTGACCACCTTTCTGTGTGTGGGGATCACCACCACATCCAGTTTGTAGATATCCCAGAATTCCCCGGCTTCCGTCTCGGCTGTACCGGTCATCCCGGCCAGTTTGTGGTACATGCGGAAATAATTCTGCAGGGTAATGGTGGCAAAGGTCTGGGTGGCCGCTTCCACTTTCACCCTTTCCTTGGCTTCGATAGCCTGATGCAGACCGTCAGAATACCTTCTTCCTTCCAGAATACGACCCGTTTGTTCGTCCACGATCTTCACCTTGTTGTCCATCACCACATACTCCACATCCTTTTCGAACAGGGTATAGGCCTTCAGCAGCTGGTTCACCGTATGAACCCGTTCCGATTTCACTGCATAATCCTGCAGCAGCTTGTCCTTTTTCATCAGTTTTTCCTGTTCGGAAAGGTCCGACTTTTCGATCTCGGCAATTTCCGAACCGATATCGGGAAGAATGAAAAAATCGGCTTCTTCCGCCGAGGTGGTGATCAGGTCGATACCCTTGTCGGTCAGTTCGATGCTATTGTTCTTCTCATCGATCACAAAGTACAGCTCGTCGGTCACCAGGTGCATGTTCTTCGAATTCTCCTGCATGTAATAATTCTCGGTTTTAAGCAGGAGACTTTTGTTCCCTTCCTCACTCAGGAATTTGATCAGAGCCTTGTTTTTCGGCAATCCCTTGTGGGCCCTCAGCAACAAAAAACCGCCTTTTTCCGTATCCCCCCCGGCAATCAACTTTTTGGCTTCGGCCAGCACCTGGGTAATCAGTTTTCGCTGGGCGTTTACCAGCACCTCCACCTTGGGTTTGAGATCTTCAAACTGCTGGTTCTCGCCTTTCGGAACCGGTCCGGAAATGATCAGAGGCGTACGGGCATCGTCAATCAGCACTGAATCCACCTCATCCACAATGGCATAATGATGCATCCTCTGCACCAGATCCTCGGGATTACGTGCCATGTTGTCGCGCAGGTAATCGAAACCGAACTCATTGTTCGTTCCGAAAGTTACATCGGCCAGGTAGGCCTTTCTCCGCTCTTCCGAATTGGGCTGGTGCTTGTCGATACAATCCACGGAAAGGCCGTGGAATTCATACAGGGGACCCATCCATTCCGAATCCCTCTTGGCCAGGTAATCGTTCACCGTTACAATATGCACTCCCCGGCCTGCCAGGGCATTCAGAAAAACAGGAAGGGTAGCAACCAGTGTTTTCCCTTCCCCGGTAGCCATCTCGGCAATTCTTCCCTGATGAAGCACCACCCCTCCGATCAATTGCACATCATAATGCACCATATCCCAGGTGATCCGGTTCCCGCCGGCTATCCATGAATTCATCCAGATGGCCTTATCTCCCTTGATCTTGATGCTATCGCGGGTAGCTGCCAGGTCGCGGTCAAACTGCTGAGCCGTCACTTCCAGGCCCTCGTTCTCATAAAACCTCCTGGCCGTATCTTTCATAATGGCAAAGGCTTCGGGAAGAACTTCATTCAGAACCGATTCCACCTTGTCGTTGATCTCTTTCTTCAGACGGTCGATATTCTGGTATAATGTTTCTTTTTCATCCACCGGCATCTCCGGATCTTCCACCTGCTCCTTCAACCGGTCGATTTCATCCTGCAGGTCACGGATCGAGCCCCTTACATGCTCCTTTAACCGGGCGGAACGTTCCCGCAATTCGTCGTTACTGAGATGCTGCAATTTATCGTATTCTTCCCGTATCTTCTCCACCACCGGCATGATCTCTTTGATATCCCTTTCCGATTTGTTACCCAGGAATTTCCCCAGAATTTTATTGACAATACTCATATTCTCAATTTATCTATATAGCTTGACAGGATTTAAAATGCAAAGTTAAGGTTTTTGAAACAAAATACAGGGAAAACGGTATTAAATTAATTAACCTGAATTTCAATGTTTTACACAAATAAATAAATTCCGGATTTTTCCAAATTGGCGGAAAAGTCCGTATTTTTGGTTTCACGAAATTCAGATAATGATATCCTGCCCGTTAGTCATGAACAAAACCGCTTGCCTCCTTCTCCTGTGCATTTTCTTCCGGTTGCCTGCCGGCTCGCAACCCTGGCTGAACAAACTGCCAGAGAAAAAATCAGCCGCCCCTCCCGGGTTCTTCGAATACCGGAAGGCCTTCAATGATTACCATGAAGAAAAAGGGATAACGGGCGGACCGGGATATAAACAGTTCAAGCGCTGGGAATGGTTTATGCAAAACCGCATCGACCCGGAAGGATATTACCATCCCGAAATGCTCTGGAAAGCCAGCCCGGCGAGGTCGCTCCCCGGCATGAAGAAATCAAAGGGAGAAGCCACCTGGGCCTATACCGGTCCGGCTGTGGTTCCCGGGAACCCAATCACCGGTCAGCCGATCGGCATGGGACGCATCGATGCGATAGCCTTTCACCCATCCGATCCCGATACCTGGTGGATCGGTTCCCCAACGGGAGGGATCTGGAAAACCACCGATAACGGTCTAACCTGGATCTGCCTGACCGACCGGATCCCCCTGATCGGGATCGGTGATATAGCGGTTCATCCTGATGATCCCGATATCATATATATTGGAACGGGCGACCGGGATGCTACCGATCTGGACGGGATAGGCGTTCTGAAAACCACCGACGGGGGCCTCACCTGGGAAACCACAGGACTCTCCTTTGAAATGTATGAAAAAATAACCGTCAACCGGCTGTTGATCCGCCCCGGGCAACCCGATACCATTCTGGCCGCCACCGATCAGGGGATTTATTTCAGCAGCAATGCCGGTGCCGTCTGGACCCGGGTACTTCCCGGTATTCATATCAAAGACATGGAATTCAAGCCGGATGATCCGGATATCTTGCTGGCAGCAGGTTACGGAAGCTTTCCCCAGATCTACCGGTCAACCGACGGAGGGAAAACCTTCTCGGAATCTTCTTCGGGCATCAACACGACCTACGGCCGGCGAATTGCCCTGGCAGGTACGCCTGCCAGCCCCGATATGGTGTATGCCGTTGTATCCAGGACAGACGGGGGACTCCATGGTTTA
>DQWH01000169.1 GCA_011042635.1 Bacteroidota bacterium
TCTTCTATCAGATCCTGGTAATAGTTCATGCACGACTGCCCGTCGCCCCCGAAAAAATCGATCTTCAGTCCTTTGATGCCCATGTCACGGATCCTGGCGAATTCTTCCCGGCGTACCTGCGGGTCGGCTACCCTGTCGCGGGGAGTGAGGGGGGCGGTGTTCCAGGTGCCGTTGGAATTGTACCACAATATCAGGTTCACCCCCTTCTTTTCTGCATGCCGTGCCAGTTCCTCTATTTTTTCATATCCTATTTTGGTGTCCCAGTAGCAATCGATAAGGCAGTACTCCCAGCTCATGTCCGAGGAATAATCGATAAACCGTTTCTGCACATCGAACACGGTGGAGTCGTCTTTCAGCAGCACCCAGCTCCACGATGAGCGCCCGGGTTTAATGAACGAAGTGTCGTCAATCAGCGAAGGCCTGCTCACATCGGTGGCCAGGGTTGATTCTACGATGGGTGCCAGGGTCTCTCCGATTATGAGGACGCGCCAGGGCGAATGGAACGGCAGGGTGCAGGTGGGGTAGAGCGGTTCATCCGGGCCCATGGTTTCGGGTTCCTGCGGAAAGGCCAGCTGGTATTCCCCTTCCGGGGAAAGGTGCCCCAGGTGTGATCCGCAGTAATGACGCACCATATCGGTTTCCGACACCAGTACCCAGTGTGCATTGGAACGGAACAGGGCCGGGAATGACCATCCCTGTCCGAAGTTCGATTCCGTGCCTACCGGTATCTCTATTTCATAATTTTCTTCGTATGAGGGTTGTGTGCTTTCCCATCCCGATTGAGCCACCGCGTGCGGGTGCAGCCAGGCTGTGGCCGTTTCCGGGAAGTTAAAGCGGGTGTTTTCCAGGGTTACTACACGGGTTTCCTGGCCTTCCCCTTTCAGCTCGTAACGGAAGGCCACCCCGTCGTTCGATACCTGGAAAACGATTTCCAGCCGGATACCGTTCCTGGGGACGAATCCGATCACGCGCCGGTTGGCCTGGGAGCTGCATTCGCGTCGTTTTCCACTTACCAGGGTATACCGGTCACTGACAGGCTCCACGGTCCCTTCGGAGGCGATCTTCATGCCACGGGTCAGGTCGGTATTGTCAATTACCAGTCCCAGAGCAGAGGGTTCCAGTATTTGCAGTTTGTTGTAATAAATGGCATATCGCGGTATGCCGTGGTTATCCAGGCTGATATCGACCCTGATCCGTTCGTCGGGACTGCTGACCGATACGGCTGACCGGTCTGTATAACAGGCCGAAAGGATCAGAGCGGCCATAACGGATAAGTAAACGGCATTTTTCATAAGCAGGAATATGAATGGTTCCGGTACCGGGTTTTCGGTAAAATAAAAAATTCCGGGGAATTATGCTATTTTACGGGAACAGAAATTTATTTCCCGCAGCGGTTGAACGCTGCAAAACCGCCCTTTTCCACCCCTGTCATTTCGGCCATGACTTCACATTTTCCCATGAGAAGAAAGAAAATACAGGGGGCTTTTCATATACCGGTCTTTCCGGATTCCCCTGTCGTTTAGAGATGATCAGGTCGGCCTGCCGGAAGGTCTCCGGAAACTCTTCCCTGCATTTTCCCGGCACGGTGGTCAATGGCAAAGCTGGTGTGAAGCCTCCGCTCAAGGGTTCACTTTATCTTTTCCGCACGAAGCGGACCATGGAGGTAACGGAAATGACGAGAATAATCCCGCCTGTGACCAAATTGGCAAACAGGAAGGTCAGTAATTCAGCACCTGTTCTATTTCATTCCGGATGGTTTTCAGTTTTTTATCGCTCAGTCCGAATTCATCCAGGGCATGCAGGTTGTCATGCAGTTGCAGGCAGGTTACAATGCCCTGTTCCATGAGCCGGTTTTTCTGGTTTTGCGCGAGCTGGTTCAGGATCGAGAGGGGGAAGATCTTTTCCTTTTCCATCCATTCTTTAAGTCCGTTCCCGGAAGGATAATTCCAGCCCAGGAGATGCAGGCCGCTGCACCGGGCATATTCCACGGAATCGGAAGTAAATCGGGTGTTCGTGGCGATCCAGCCGGAGAAAGAGTAGTTGCTGTATTCCGGCATTTCCTTTCTTTTCATAACGATATCGTCTATCCGGGCACGTACGTACAGGGGGACCTGGATGCTGACATGCTTACCCTGGTCTTTCGAGTACTTGCATTCCACCAGAAGCTGTTCGTTATTCCCGGTGGCGATCACATCCATTTCATGAGTGATGCACCGGCCCTCGATCACTTTCCCCACTTCCACCCGGTAGCCTTTCCGTTTGAGTATTTCGCCGAGCAGGTGTTCGAACGGGTAGCCGGTGGGCCCCAGTTCGTACAGAGACCTTTTCAGTTTGTACCTTACGGCGTGCAGGTTGTTTCTTTGGCGCAGCAGCCTGAAGGCCCGGGCGTATATTTTTTTTGTGTTGACACCTTCGGTAAGCCATTCTTTTATATTGCCGGAAATTTCCAGGGCTGTTTTCTCATTCGCCCCAGCCCGCTGAAGCGATTGCATGAGCTTGGACGCCTCGAACGGTTCCGTTTCCCCCGAAGCCTTCCTGATAGTGATACGTTGGTTTGTATTTGTCATTAGTCAGTATTATTTGATTCCGCTTTTCCGGTTTATCAGTTTAAACAACTCCATCACCAGTACCATGGCACGGCCAGGGCCAGAATATAAAGCCATTCGGTAAAGATAATGGGTTTGATCCGTAAAATATTTTGCGTGAAGGGGAGCTGTTTTCAGGGGTATCCGGAAGGCCGGTACTTTTTCGGAATGGCTGTTGAAGGTGCGGAAGTTCTGCATGAACACCATGAGCAGCAGGATCAGGTAGCGGGCATGGGTCTCGTCTATGCCGGCACTGGCCCGCAGGCTCCGGGGTTGTTGTGCGAACAGGATCCCGGTGCTCAGTGGCGCCCAGGGTAGTATAAAAAGAAGCCGTTTTTTTATTTTTTTTTCAGTATGGTTAATTATATGGATTTGTTACACGCCCCCTTCGGGTGTTATGGAAAGAAACGCAAAAATCATGCTGTTTTTTGTGTTTTTCTATTTTGAAACCAGGGCACAAACAGCGGGTGCCTGGTTTTTATACCGAAGTCAGGCAGTAGTTTCCGGGCGATCAACTCCCGGTTCAGGAGGAAGATAATAAAAGTCAGCACCTGAAGTAGATACAGGTTTATCCCAAAACCTTTGACAATTCCTCCGGCATCGCCTCCATAAATAAATGGCCCGATGGAAAGGTTCAGCGGATCGGCCACCAGGAATAGCAAAATCAACCAGAAGCCCAGTGCTCTGAAAAAAGGAGCGGTGGCTCCGGCTATCCGTTTTCTGAGGCCAAAAAGCAGGTACCCCAGCAGAACGGTGACGATATTGGGTGTTCCCGAAATAAATCCCCATTGGATCCCTTCTCTGGTGTTGACCGGTGTTTTATATACCACCTCAAATCCGTAGAAATGCACCACGAACGAGTCAAATTCCCCGTATGCCCATGCTATAACGGCATGAAGGGATTCATGGATGAAGGCCAGGATAATAAATGCCCCGAGAAAATAGAGGATATTCTTCATGACAGGTAATTGAAAGTTTGGATAACTTTTTTGTTTTTACCGGTTAAGAACACTGGTGCGCCGAAAAATGGCAGCAACAGGATGACTATATACGAAGTGATTTTTTTATTACTCTTGATTTTCATTACATTGATCAAAGCAAACAGGGAGAATATAATGATGAATGCGGCTACGATTAGAATGATAACTAACTGAAAAGGCCCGGTCATTTCCGTAAGGATTGTGTTATTATTTTACCTGATTTAATCGATGCAATTATGTCATCCTTCGTAGATCAGTCAACACCCCCATTGTAACCCATTTTGCCCGCCAGCACCTCAATTGGGGATGTATGGAGACCCGATAACAATGAACTGTATGATGCGAATTTATTAAAAAACAACCGTTAGTACCTTTTTTGCCGTTTATAAATTTATCAACAAAAAGCAGATAATGGAGTACGACGGGGTAGTCGGGGTGAGCCGGAAATTCAGGGAGGCGAATATTTTTATTCTGCTGTCTTCCGGCGAAGCTTTGCTTGTCGGGGCAGGTTCCCGGATATCTCTCCGGTGTTCTATCCGTAGGGAGCGCATGTTGATAGAAGCAGTGAGCAATATCAAATATTAATCCGTGAAGGCACAGAACGGGTTTGATGGGGCGGTTCGTACCATCTGTTTACATACCCAGTAATAGAGGAGCCCTATACTTCGTAATTCCACCACAGGAGGCTTTTTGACAAAGTTCCCTTTCTGAGGTTAGCGGCTTCCGTGATCTTTCCGGCTTCCTCCGTGGTTAACGCCGAACGGATCTCGTTCTCAAGTATTCCCAACCAGGACCGCCGGAGGTCTTTGATAAACAGATACCCTTCGGGTTTCAGTACCCGTTCGATCTCCTGCAGCATCGAGGCGGGATCATTTACCCAGTGTACCATGTTGATACTGAAGGCCGCATCGAAGGAGTTATCATCAAAAGGCAGAGTGTGCACATCGGCTTTCAGGAATTTCACCCTGTTGGTCAGGTGCCGTTTTTCAGCTTCCGCGCGGGCATATTCCAGGAGGGGCTTTGACAGGTCCACGCCAGTGATCTCGTATCCCGGGACATTTTCCGCCATGGCCAGAACCATGTCGCCCGATCCGCAACCCGAATCGAGGATCTTTCCTTTTTTAAATCCCCGGGCAGTTAACCGGCCGGCATAGGCATAACCCAGTTTGGTCAGGATATTCTTATGTTTCCGGATATACCTGATGGCGAAATCCGGGTTGTTGAAGTCTTTGATTTGTTTTAGCATTTTTTTTATGTTAAAGTAATTGTCTTACTCACCGGGCAATTCCATGTCTGTTTTATCAAAGGAATCAAGACGACTGATTTGTTCTTCGGAGAAGGCCGGTATGGACCGGTTGATGATATGGATGGTCTTCTGTACATCAAAGTTATTCCGGAATTTAGGCCAGTCGATATTTTCATATGTTCATTCCAAGTTGTATTCCATCAGGTACCTTTTCATTTCCCCGATTGCCGGGGCGACCTCAGGGTCATGTTCGTCCATCAGCGATTTGAGAAAATCAAATCTGCGGGATGGAACGGATTCCTTTTCTTCTCAGCTTTCGAAGGATTTTGTCCGTTTTTTCCGCGTTCTTACCAGCCGCCGCCGCCGGAGCTATCTGCATGTGATAACCTGCTTTTTGTCCTCCCAGCAGGGTATTGTAAACACAGTGCCCGGCCAATGGTTCAGAAAACATTTTTTTTGTGCAAATTCGAAGCCGTTCCCGGGAGACGGTGTTCCAGGTAGGCTTTCAGCCTGTTCAGGGTTGTTTCATTGCCATGGATAAAGAAATTCATGAATTCGGTCCACCGGGGTTCGTTCAGGTAGCCTGTAGCGTAAAGCACCACCCTGGTGGTTCCTTCATCCACCGGTTCGAAACGGAAGATGCTGTACAGATGTTTTTCCCTTTCCCGGATAAACGCCGGGAAGTTGTTTCCCATTTCGGCCTGCATCACCAGCAGCTCGCCGGGGACCAGGGTCACGATACGGATCACGATGGTACCTGGATCGCCGATGCTGGCATCCTTGTTATAATGTGAGCGGATATAGCCGTTATTCCGGATATCCATTTCCACCACGGGGGATACCCATTGCTGCCAGTCGGCGGGGTTCGTAAATGTTTCCCATACCCTTTCTGCCGGAGCCGAAATGACTATTTCCTGGTGCAGCATCAGTTCGCCGGAAGGCAGGGTGTCGGTGCGGCTTACTGCCTGCGACCGGCTGCTGAGCGGGAGGAGGGTTGCAAGAAGAAGGATCAGGATTTGCTTCAGGTGTTTCATGCAGTAAAGATATCAAGAAAAGAGAATATTTGAAACTGGACTGGGGAGGACTTCCGGGAAGGAAAGAAGGGGCCGCCTGCGGTACCGGTTTATCCTGCAGGCAGGGAAAATGCATTTTCGCTTGAGATTGCAGGGATATCAGCCGGTGTTTTCCTTTGAAAGTTCCTTTTTTATTTTCCCCTGCTTGCCCATATCCCACACAAAAAGACCGGCTCTTTTGATCAGGTAACAGGCCACGGCCAGTACCGGGATGAATGCGGCGAAACCGGGAGATCCGGGGCGTTCATTTTTCCGATCCTGGGAACCATCACCTTGCGGATCTGGGCCATGATGGACATCATGGCAATGAGGGTGTATATGATCACTTTCTCAATTTTCCGGGTAATTTTTCCGGGGTTCATGCTCAGCTGTTTTGGTGTTCACTGGTAATCAGGGGTACAAATAACAATTCGTGACAAAGGAAAATCGCCAGTACTGAAATCATGTATGGTCATTCCCGCCATCCACTAATTCGCTCCGGTTTAATAATGATGGTCCGTCAGGATGATTCCTGCAGAGGTAAAATTTAACATGATTTGCGAAGTGAATGCCCGCAGAAACATTCCGGTCTAAAAATGAAGAGCCGTTATGCTTAAAACACTCATTCTCTCAATTACTCAATCACCCAATCTTTCAGCCTCTCAGTCACTTAGTTTCCGTATTCCCGCCTCCCTGTAATATCTAAACACCTAAACACCAAAACCTCTCAACCATTTTAACATTTTTTAATACAGCCCGTTACATATCATACTCCGGCTCTTTATAAATTTGTACCGGCATCAGAAATAACAACCTGTATTTTCAGGTTAATCAGGAAAAGGGGCTGTAGCCCCGCGTCATGCAGAGCCCTGCCGGAGGAGGAAAGATTTTTGTGGGGGACAAATTAAAACCACTTCGGCAGGCTCTGAATGGCAGGTTTTCCGCGAACAGGATGTTCTGAACTCAACGTAAACAGAAATCATAAACTGCCGGAACTATGAAAAGAACCATCTTCTTCTGTGTTTTGTCGTTTATGTGCGTTGCTGCCATGGTGGCCCAGGAAACGAAAACGGAACAGAAAGGGAAAAAGGAAATACAAACCGAAACCGGTAAGCCGCAGGAAAGCTGGAATGTGACTAAAGAAGTGGATGAACACGGGAACATTATCCGGTACGATTCCACCTATGTATGGTCGTACCGCACGGGCAGGGGCGATACCATGCAGGTACAGATCGACAGCCTGCTGAAGTCGTTTCATTTTTATTTTGACGAGCATTTCCCCGATATCTGGGAAAGAAGCCTGATCGATCCGTTCCGGAACGATTCCCTGTTCTACCGCGATTTCTTCGGTGAAGATTACTTCTACCGGCGCTGGGAAGAGGATTTCTTCCGCATGGATGAGATGTTCAGGAGGATGGATTCCCTGCGGATGCGGTTCTTCAGGGAATGGTATCCCGAATGGATAGGTCCTCCGAAACGAAAGAAACCTTCCGGAACGAAGATATGACGGGTTCATGACTGAAGGTATGCATTCGGTGTTCACAGAGGAACCCCGGGCCTGCCGGGATGTCACTATTTTTTTTGCCGTTCATAAAAAAAGCATAAATTTGTATCAAACCCGGAAAAAGAGGCTGGAAAAAATGAAACGGACCTATCTTCTTGTTTTGTGTCTGATGATTGCCGGCACGGGATTCCTGCAGGGACAGGGGTTATTCAGGTATCCCGGCATGTTCAGCATTCCGCCGCGTACTCCCGATGCCCGGATACAGTCGGACGATGCTTTCGGCATGGGCCTGATGCAACCCGGCAGTTTCGACCTGGATATCGACCTGGGCACTTCCTTCGGGTCAGCGGGAGGTCTGGGAAATGTTTACGGCACATACCTGGCGCCCCGTTTCAGTTATCAGGCCAGCGAACGTTTCCGGCTTACCGGGGGAGTGGTATTTTCCACCACCGGTATGAACGCTTCTTTTACCATGCCGGCTCCGGAAGGCATGAATATGTTCTCAGGTTCAGGTTCTTCCATGCTGGCCTATGCCAGCGGGCAGTACCTGGTTACGCCGAAACTGCTTATTTCAGGCACGGCTTATAAAAATTTTGCGCCGGGAGCAAAATTCGGTCAAACCAACGGTATTTTTCCGCAGAATATGGACTTCCAGGGCATGTCGATGAGCCTGGATTATCAGCTCGCCAAAGGTGTCAGCCTGGGAGCTTCTTTCCATTATGACAACAATCCCTTCGGCTTCGGTTACTCTCCTTTCCACAGAAACAGCGGTTACCTGCCCCTTCCCTGGCGGTACTGATCTTTTTTCCGTAATCGTTTTATGATGTGTAACGTGGATCTTCCTTTACGGGAAGTTTCACCATTTTCTGTACTTCCAGGCTGGGGAAGCCGGATTCTTTCACCACTTTTCCCAGCATCAGGTACAGTCCTTTTCCCCGGAAGGGATATTTTTTCAGGGAAGAGGGAAAATGCACCGTATCGAAAAAATCACCCGCGGCATCGAGGAAGGTGCCGAAGTACATCACTTCTTTTTTTACGGTGCGCACATACTTGGTGGTGACCAGGTTTCCCACCATGCGGATAGTTCTGCCGGTGTGTTGCAGAAGGGTGGCTGCCGTGGCCTCGCCCCGCGACCTGATCTTCAGCAGGTCGAAATCGTTTAGGGTAACGGGGAATCCCAGCAGTTCGATCTCGTCCCAGGCATCTTCCAGCCGGCTTTGTTCCAGGGCGGGCAGGGTATACGATTTCGGGGCCGTGTAGAAA
>DQWH01000063.1 GCA_011042635.1 Bacteroidota bacterium
CCCGGTCTTTTTGAAGGGGCCCCTCCACCATCAGCCGGGAGGAAATCAGGCCCAGTCCACCGGAAACATTCCATTGCTTCATGTTCCCCTCACGCATTTTAACATCCAGTACCGACGACAATCTGCCTCCGTATTCGGCAGGAACCCCACCCTTAATAACAGAAACGTCTTTGATGGCGTCGGAATTGAAGATGGAAAAAAAGCCAAGCAAATGGGAAGCATTATACACCGGCGCTTCATCCAGGAGGATAAGATTCTGACTGATATCCCCGCCACGCACAAAGAAACCGCTGTTTCCCTCACCGGCCGACTGAATTCCCGGAAGCAACTGAATGGTTTTCAATACATCCAGCTCGCCGAAAATCACCGGAATGGTTTTAATTTCACGGGTATCCAGATTAGCTACACTCATTTCGGAAGAGGTAATATTCCTGTCGGCAATGTCTCCCGTAACAACCACTTCGTCAATATGGTGGGTGAAGGGGTTCATTTCCACATTCCGGAACTCATTTTTATTCAGAACCAGGCACATCTGCCTCTCACGATAACCCAGATAATTGAAACGTACCCGGTATGTTCCGGCAGGAACGCTCAACGAGTAAAAACCGTACACATTGGTAATCGTGCCTTCTCCGATTTCTTCCAGGTAAACAGTCGCTCCGATCAGTTCTTCCCCGGTAAGAGAGTCTCTGACAAAACCACTCAGGGTAACCGGTTGCTGACCAGAACCCTTTAAATGAAAAGCAAACAGCAACAACGCCATTCCTGCCCACCGGATAAAAACATACAGTATGGATTTTTTCTGCCTCATAGCCTGCATTAAAACGGGATTTCCCCCTTTTGCCCGTCAAATCCCGTTCGAAAATATGGATTTATCATCTATTCCCCTCTAAAATTCCGGTGAAATATCTCTTCCGGCTTTCCGGAATAACGAACAATCATTATCTTTAACTATCAGGCTTCCCTCTTCTGAAAACAAATATTATGGGTTACCATGGGAAGACAGTATAAAACGCAAATCATTGTCGGATTGTTTAGCCTGCTGGTTTTCACCGCGCTGGCTACATGGTTTTTTCTTACCCCTGGATTCTTTCTGTACGGATCTGTATCGGCACTTCTCCTCGTTATTTTGTCCGTATGGTTTTATCGCTTCCTTCTGCAAACCAAACGCGATCTTCGTCAGTTTCTGATGTCTTTCGACATAGAAAAATCCGAAGCAAGCGGAACCAGTCGTATGCTGAGGCATTCAAAAGACGACCTGAACACGGCATATCATCAAATACTTCAGGCACTGGAGAAACATATCAATGAAAAGGTGGGAGAGACCCAACTTTTAAAAGAAGTATTTGATCATATTGATTCCGGCCTGATCGTGATCAACGAATTCGATCAGGTGGTATTTCTGAACCGTTTCACCAAGAATCTACTTTTTTATCCCGATCTAAAAAACATGTCGGGCCTGGCCCGAATCGATCCCCACCTGGCTGGTGTCATGAAAATACTGGAAGATAACCACCGTACCCGTGTCATGATCATGGTGGAAAACGAACCCAGGGAATTCATGATTCACCTGGAAATAATGGAATACAAAGGTTCCCGTCTCAGAGTTTTTACGCTCAATAACATAAAAAGGGAGATCCGGAAAAGTGAACAGGATGCCTGGAACAGAGTGCTACAGAACCTGGAGACCCGCCTGAAGGAAGATAAATTCCATCTGGAGCAAGCTCTTTCTGAATTCAATCAAAAGATCAAATATAATAGGGTAAAAATTATTGTATCAGAGCTTTTTGACAATATCATTGAAAGTTCTTCCTCTCTGTTCCCTGAACCCGCACAGGTTTTTCATACCCGCCTGTCAAACATCGATCTTTCTGTTACTGCTGATAGATCGGTTATCATGAGTATTTTTACTGAACTGATAAAAAATGCGGCCGATGCCCTGGCCGGCAGGAGTAATCCTTCCATCACGCTGCATGCCGAACTGGACCTCTCATGCCAGGTTCAGCTGGCAATTGAAGATAACGGGGAAGGCATCGTACCTGAAATCCGCGACTGGATCTTTGTTCCCTTTTTCACTACCCGAAAGGGCCGCTGGGGGCTGGGACTCAGCAAAGCACGGAAATGGATGGACACCATGAACGGTACCATTGATGTTCTGGGCACTCCCGGAGCAGGCACAAAATTTATTCTGCGTTTTATGTAACATTTCTCGCTATGCACGACCCTATAGGTTATTTCCATTCTGTCCGCCTGAGAGCGGGATCCTTCCTTATGATCATCTCCTGGTTAATGCTGCTTACCGGATCATTTTTTCTCCCGCAGACATATTTTCAGCTGGAATACCAGAGCAGGGTAAAAGAGGAAGAATCAGGAACCGTTTCCCGGGAGATCAGAAACCTGCAGGATAAAGCCCGGATCGTCAACGAACAGGTGGTACAGTCCAACAATGAATTGAATGCCCTGATCCGGAAATCCAATGAGATCAATAACCGCATCAGCGAATTGCTGGAGGGAGCCCTTTCCAGTCCCGCCCTCCGCGACAGTATCGACAGTCTTTACCAGTACCAGGTCAACCGCATTGAGCCTTCCATTGATTCCGTAAACACCGTTTTTAACGAAAAAACCGATCTCCTCGTGGAACAGCTCACGGAGATCAGGCAACTGGAACAGGAAATACACATTCATGAAGCCGCCATTCTGATGTATGAACACCGTTTGTTCGCCCTGCATATCCTGGGAGGTTTCCTTCTTTTCACCACGCTGGCCGGTTTGCTGGCAGGGGGGATCCTGTGGATTGGCAGTCTGCGAAAATGGAGGCGGCACATAAACCATGCCGTTCCGGGCTCCGGCAAGGAATAAACGCATTCCATGAACCATCCCAACGATTTTATTGAAAAAGCCGCCCAGGTCACCGAATTTTTCGGTCACTGGCCTGCCTTCAGGGGCTCGGAAGTAATTTCTGTCTTCTTCTACAGAAATTATCCGATGGAACCAAAAGTCCAGATGCGTTTGTATGTGGCGGAAAAAAGTCCCGGAAGTTTTCTTTTCCCCCGGCTGGGAAAATCCAAACAGGCCCTGCTGGAAGTGGAGTTTCTGGACATTGCCAATACCCTTTTTACCGGCTTCAACTCCCTGAATACCCTCACTGAAATCAGGTTTTCACGTACCGGGGATATCCTCCGCGCGGAATTTATTCCCTCCAACGGAGTGAAAATCATTCTGGAATCCCGGCGGATCCGCATCCGCAGCCTGAAAAAACTTGAAGAAGACCCCAAAGACACCCTGGATAAATTCTGATCCCTGCCTCCAGCAAGCAGGGACAGCCTTCGCAGATTGAAAATGGCGTTTTTTTTTTGAACGATTTATTTTAGTTTTGTGAGGTTTATCGAAAAAATTCCGTTATCCGTAACGATTAATTAACCATCAATACCTGACAGACCATGGTAAATATGAAGAAAAACAGAGGAGTGATTGCAATTCTGACCGGCGGTGGAGATGTTCCAGGCCTAAATCCCGCCATTCGTGCGATCACCATCCGTGCAAACAGGGAAGGATACAAAGTGCTCGGCCTCCGCAGAGGGTGGGCCGGTATTACCGAGATCATCCGGGATAAAAAAGCCGACAATTCAAACAACTTTATCGAGCTGACAGACGATATGGTTAACAAAGCCGGCCGTACCGGCGGCACCTTTCTGCATACCAGCAGAACCCGTCCCAGCCATATGAGCAAAGAATGTGTTCCCGATCATTTGAAGGATACCTATAACAAAGAAATGAACGATCTCACCCCGGAGGTGATCAAAAACCTGGAATGGCTTGGAGTGGACTATCTGATCCCCTTAGGGGGAGACGATACCCTGAGCTACAGTGTCAGGCTTTACCAGGAAGGAATAAAGGTGGTGGCCATTCCCAAAACCATGGACAATGACGTACCCGGCACCGATTATTGTATCGGCTTCAGTACCTGTGTTACCCGAACCATCAGCATGACCAATATGCTGAGGACCTCAGCGGGTTCACATGAACGCCTGCTGGTGCTGGAAGTTTTCGGAAGATATGCTGGTTTCACCGCCATGCTTCCTACCATGGCCGGGGCAGCCAACCGCTGCGTGATCCCCGAATACAAATTCAATATTGATCACCTGTGCCGCCTCCTGGTGGAAGACAGAAACCTGAATCCAAGTAAATATGCCGTGTTGCTGATCAGTGAAGGAGCCATGTTCAAGGGAGGCGAAATGGTTTTCACCAGCAATGAGAAAGACGCATACGGACACGCCAAGCTGGGAGGTATCGGCGACTTGGTGTCACATGAGCTGAAAAACCTATCCGCCAAATACAACAACGGGAAACCCATCAATGTGATCAACCAGAAACTCGGATACATGGTCAGGGGCGGCGATCCAGACGCCGTCGATTCCATCGTGCCCATGGCATACGGAAACCTTGCCCTTGACCTGATCCTGAAGAACATACACGGCCGCCTGGTGGTGCTGCAGAATGGAAGGTACGACAACGTTCCCCTTGATGTGGTTACTTCTACCAAAAAAGTGGTTAACATCAAGGAATATTACAACACCGAAAGACTGAGACCGTTTTACCATAGTTTCGAAATGAAACCCCTTTTCCTCATGGCCGCCGAACAATAAGCCATGCAGAATACCGGTCCATTCATGCAGGCAATTCCCCGCACCGGGATTTGCCTGTTTTATTTTCTAACCTCTACGCACTGAGCACAATGAAAACATTGATGTATTACCTGCGGTTTGTCCCGGCCATGTTTCTGGGAATCCTTTTCCTGCTTCCCGCCTGCCGTACAGAAACAGAAAAAAACCCTGTGCAGGCTGTCATCGACTCGGTGGTATTATACCACAACCCTATGGGGCTTGAGTTCACAGAAGAAGAAATCCATCTGATGGAAAGAGGACTGAAAAACCAGCTCGAAGCGTACCAGACCATGCGTGAATACGAACTGGATAACGCCGTACCGCCGGCCCTGCGTTTTGATCCGGTTTTTTCCCGTATCCGTAAACCCGCCGACGAAGACCCTGATCCATGGGAAATTCCGGAACAAATAGAAATCCCCGAGCCTCTGGATGATCTTGCCACCTATACCATCCCTGAACTGGCGTCCCTTATCCGCTCTGGGAAGATCCGTTCCGTGGAATTAACCCGCTTTTTCCTTGACAGACTTCATAAATACGATCCTCAGTTACATACCGTAATCACTTACACCGAAGAATATGCCCTGGAATATGCCCGGAAAATGGATGAGGAGCTGAGAGCAGGAAAATGGAGAGGCCCTCTGCACGGGATTCCTTATGGAATCAAAGACCTGTTTTCCTTTCCGGGATATCCAACCACCTGGGGAGCAGGGGCGTACCGGGATCAGGTTCTGGATGAAAAGGCTACGGTGATCAGCCGGCTGGAAGAGGCCGGAGCAGTCCTGGTGGCCAAACTTTCCCTTGGGGCCCTGGCCATGGGCGATGTATGGTTCAACGACACCACCCGGAATCCATGGAACCTGGAACAGGGTTCCAGCGGATCTTCGGCCGGCCCGGCAGCAGCTATGGCGGCAGGATTGGTCCCGTTTGCCATCGGAACAGAAACCCTGGGCTCCATTGTGTCTCCTTCCACCCGCTGCGGAGTAACCGGCCTGCGCCCGTCTTTCGGCCGGGTTAGCCGGCACGGGGCCATGGCCCTGAGCTGGAGCATGGACAAGATCGGTCCCATTTGCAAAAACGCGCACGACTGTGCCATTGTTTTCCGGGCAATCCACGGCCCCGATTCCCTGGATCTGACAGTAAAGAACTACCCGTTTCATTATCCGGGAGAAGTGAACCTGAAAAATCTGAAAATTGGATATTTCCGCGAGGCTTTCGATGCCGACTACAGAGGCAGGGATAACGATATAAAAAGCCTGGAAGTACTGCAGGGGCTGGGAGCCCGGCTTATTCCCTTCCGTTTTCCCCAAGACCTGCCCGTAGAGTCCCTGAACATCATCCTGTATGCGGAGGCTGCAGCGGCTTTCGATGAGCTTACCCGCAGCAACCGCGACACCCTCCTGGTAAGACAGGATATCCGGGCCTGGCCCAATATCTTCCGCACGGCGCGGTTTATCCCTGCCGTGGAATACATACAGGCAAACCGTTTCCGGACTCTGCTGATGGAGCAAATGAACCGGCTCATGCAAGAAGTAGACGTGGTGGTCACTCCTACCTACGGAGGGAACCAGTTGCTGACCACCAACCTCACCGGACATCCCTGTGTGGTGGTGCCGAACGGTTTCGATCAGGACAACAGCCCCACCAGCATTTCATTCATCGGGAATCTCTACGACGAAGGAACCCTGCTGGCCGTGGCCAGAGCATACCAGCAGGCTACCCCCTTTGACGAAATGCGTCCGGAATCTTTTCATTCCGGTTTATCCGGACCGAATGAATAAATAATACCTCCTGTAAATCACCTGATAAACTATCCGAACAATAAAAATGAGAGTTGTTATTCAAAGAGTCAGCAAAGCTTCGGTTTGTATTGACGGACAAATCACCGGACAAATTGACCGGGGTCTCCTGGTTTTGCTGGGCATTGAAACCCGCGATGATATGACCGATGTGGAATGGCTGACGAAAAAAATCGTTCAACTCCGGATCTTTGACGACCGGAACGGAGTGATGAACCTGTCGGTGAACGAAGTAGATGCCGGTATCCTGGTGGTTTCCCAGTTCACCCTTCATGCCATGGTAAAGAAAGGGAACAGACCCTCCTATATCAGAGCAGCCCGTCCTGAACAGGCCGTCCCCCTTTACCGGGCTTTTGTGAACCGGCTGGAAGCCTATACCGGAAAAAAAGTGCCCACAGGAAAATTCGGAGCCGTGATGCAGGTGGAACTTATCAATGACGGACCGGTTACCATACTCATCGACAGCAGAAACAAGGAATAACAGGCAATGGATCATGACAGTTTGAAAAAAGCCGCCTTGCTGGTGGCCACTTTTGCATCCTTTCTCACTCCTTTCATGGGGTCGGCCCTGAATGTGGCGCTTCCCAGCATCGGTGCGGAGTTCAGGACCGATGCCATCACACTGAACTGGATTGCCAGCAGCTACCTGCTCTCCACAGCCGTTTTTCTCCTGCCCTCAGGAAGAATGGCCGATATCATCGGCCGGCGGAAAGTATTTACCACGGGCATTCTTCTGTTCATGGCCGGATCCGCTCTGGCCGCCATTTCGGGCAATGTGGGATTCCTTCTGTTTTCCCGCATCATTCAGGGAATTGGAAGCGCCCTCATTTTCGGTACCGGGGTGGCCATCATTTCTTCGGTATTTCCCCCCGGTGAAAGGGGAAAGGCCCTGGGTATCAATGTGGCAGCCGTTTATGTCGGGCTTTCCGTGGGACCCTCCGCCGGAGGAATCCTGACACAATACTGGGGCTGGAGAAGCATATTCTGGATCACCCTGCCCCTGGGAGCTCTGGCTCTTTACCTTATTTTCAGCCGGTTAAAAGCGGAATGGGCCGAATCAAAAGGTGAACGTTTCGACTGGTGGGGTTTTCTGCTTTACGGGGCCGCCCTGGTGATGCTGATGTACGGTTTCTCCATCCTGCCCGGGTGGACGGGATATGTTTTTTTCGGAGGCAGTATCCTTCTGATCATTCTTTTCATCCACCTGCAAAGGAAATTGGTTTACCCCCTGTTTGACACCGGCCTGTTCCGGCGAAACCGCACCTTTGCCTTTTCCAACCTGGCTGCTCTGATCAATTACAGTGCTACCTTCGGCGTAGGATTTCTTCTCAGTCTTTACCTTCAGTATATCAAAAATCTTCAGCCCCGGGAAGCCGGGCTGGTACTGCTGGCCCAGCCTCTGATCATGGCCGTGGTTTCCCCGTTGTCAGGACGCTTATCCGACAAGCTGGAGCCACGAATCGTTGCCACCACAGGCATGGGACTTTCAAGCCTGGGATTGCTGCTTCTTGTATTTCTTAACGAGGCCTCCACCCTTTTCTCGGTGGTGGCCATCCTGATGTTGCTGGGACTTGGCTTCGGCTTTTTTTCCTCGCCCAATACCAACGCCATCATGAGCTCCGTCAATAAAAAACACTACGGAGTAGCTTCCGGTTCGGTAGGAACCATGAGAATGGTGGGACAGATGTTCAGCCTGGGAATTGTCATGATGATCTTTTCCGTATTTATCGGCAGAGCAGAAATCAATCCCGTCAACTACCCCGCTTTTCTTCAAAGCATGAAAATTTCCTTTTCCGTTTTCTCCGTTCTGTGTTTCGCCGGTATCTTTGCTTCCCTGGCACGGGGAAATTTACGCAAATAATTGTATTGCTAATTTAATAATAATAATTTATAATTTAATATTATTAATATATTATTATATTATTTTAAACGTGTGTTTTATTATATTAATAAATATTTTAACAAGTGAATTTCCCCGAACCGTTAAATGAATTTATATCTTTGCAGAACAAATCAGGAGAACATGCTTTCACCCCCCCGAATTCCAGACACCTATGGCAACCTTACTTCAGGCTGGTTAATGAATTCCGGAAGTACCTCCTTTTTTCCTTCCGTTCAGGACACCACACGGAATCATGCACCCGACACCCA
>DQWH01000069.1 GCA_011042635.1 Bacteroidota bacterium
CCATTATAGGTTGTGAGGCGTATATGGCCAGGAAAAGCCGGTTCGACAAGGACGACAGGGAAGACCGGGCCGGGGCGCACCTGTTGCTGCTGGCTAAAAACAAAACCGGGTATCACAATCTGGTAAGGCTGGTCTCCCTGAGCTGGATAGAGGGGCATTACTACAAACCCCGGATCGACCGGGAGATACTCGAGAAATACCGTGAAGGGATTATTGTGGCCTCGGCCTGCCTGGGAGGGGAGGTTCCCCAGGCTATTATGGACGGAGACGAGGCGCTGGCGGAAGAGACGGTGCTGTGGTACAGGCGGGTTTTCGGGGAAGATTATTATCTGGAACTGATGCGTCATCCCACGGGGGATCCTGAGGTAGACAGGGAAACGTACGACCGTCAGCAGATGGTGAACAAGAAGTTGATGGAACTGGGCCGGAAACACGGCATCAAGCTCATTGCCACAAACGACGTGCATTTTCTGGAGGCCGAGGATGCAGAGGCCCATGACCGGCTGATCTGCCTGAATACCGGGACGGAACTGGATGATCCCGGCCGGCTGCGGTATACCAAACAGGAATATTTCAAGACCCGGGAAGAGATGTACCAGCTGTTTGCCGATGTAGAGGAGGCGCTGCAGAATACCATGGAAGTAGCCGACAAGGTGGAGGAGTACGACCTGAACCGGGACCCGATCCTGCCGGCTTTCCCGCTGCCCGAAGGTTTTGATGATGAAGACGAATACCTCAGGCACCTGACCTATGAGGGAGCCCGTGAACGTTACGGAGAGATTACCGATGAGATCAGGGAACGCATTGATTTCGAACTGGGGGTGATCAAGCGGATGGGGTTCCCCGGGTATTTCCTCATTGTGCAGGACTTTTTACGCGCGGCACGGGAAATGGGAGTGTCGGTAGGCCCGGGAAGAGGCTCTGCCGCCGGTTCGGTGGTAGCTTACTGTACCCGCATTACCGATATCGATCCCCTGAAATACGACCTCCTGTTCGAACGTTTTCTGAATCCCGACCGGATTTCCATGCCCGATATCGACATAGATTTCGATGAAGACGGCCGCGACCAGGTGTTGCAGTGGGTGGTGGAAAAATACGGCCGGAACCGGGTGGCACACATCATTACTTTCGGCACCATGGCTGCGAAAATGGCCATCCGCGATGTGGCGCGTGTTCAGAAGCTTCCCCTGGCGGATGCCGACCGCCTGGCCAAGCTGGTCCCCGACCGGCAGGGCGTATCGCTGAAGGAAGCATACCGGGAAGTGAAGGAACTGGCGGAAGCCCGGAACTCGGAAAACGAACTGGTAAGCCAGACACTGAAATATGCCGAAACCCTCGAAGGTTCGGTACGGCATACCGGCCTGCATGCCTGCGGGGTGATCATCGGCCGCGACGACCTGATTGAACACATTCCCCTGTGTATCTCGAAAGATTCCAACCTGCTGGTGACCCAGTACGACGGCGATTATGTGGAAAGCGTAGGCATGCTGAAAATGGATTTCCTGGGTTTGAAAACCCTTTCCATTATCAAGGATACACTGGACAACATCCAGCTGAGCACCGGCAAGAACCTTGTGATTGAAGAGATTCCGCTGGATGACGAAAAAACGTTCGAACTGTACAGCCGGGGAGAAACCACCGGACTGTTCCAGTTTGAAAGCGAGGGAATGAAAAAGAACCTGCGCGATCTCAAACCCAACCGGTTTGAAGACCTCATTGCCATGAATGCCCTGTACCGCCCGGGCCCCATGGAATATATCCCCAGCTTCATCAACCGGAAACACGGGGTGGAGAAGATCCATTACGAGCTTCCGGTAATGGAAAAGTACCTGCAGGCCACCTACGGTATTACGGTTTACCAGGAACAGGTGATGCAACTTTCACGGGTTTTGGCCGGTTTCACGGGAGGTGAGGCCGATGAGCTCAGAAAGGCCATGGGGAAGAAGAAGAAGGATGTAATGGACCGGATGAAGGAAAAATTCATCCGGGGATGCCTGAACAACCATTATGAGCAGGAAACGGTGGAAAAGATTTGGAGGGACTGGGAAGCTTTTGCCCAGTATGCCTTCAACAAATCGCATTCCACCTGCTACGCCATGGTGTCGTACCGCACCGCCTACCTCAAAGCCCATTACCCGGCCGAATTCATGGCGGCGGTACTCAGTCGGAATGTGAGCGATATCAAGAAGATCACCATTTTTATGGATGAAACCCGGCGCATGGGTATCCAGGTGCTGGGCCCGGATGTGAATGAAAGCCATATTCGCTTCATTGTGAACAAGGAAGGGAATATCCGTTTCGGGCTGGGTGCTATCAAGGGAATGGGTGAAGGAGCTGCCCGGGCTATTATTGAGGAGAGGGAAGCCAACGGCCCTTACAGGGATATTTTCGATTTTGTGGAAAGGGTGAAACTGACGGTGGTGAACCGGAAGAATTTGGAAGTGCTTGCCGCTTCGGGAGCATTCGACTGTTTCAAGGGCATCAGCCGGGGTCAGTATTTTGCCGACGACGGCCGGGGGAGCAATTTCATTGAAAGCCTGCTGAGGTATGGAAGTATTTTTCAGAACGATACCCTGGCCTCCCAGCCTTCCCTGTTTGGGGCTGCCAGCGCTCCCGAAACGGTACGGCCCGAGCTGCCCGCCGGAGAAGACTGGTCGAAGCTGGAGAAGCTGAGCCGGGAAAGGGAACTCATCGGGATTTATCTGACGGCTCATCCCCTGGATGATTACCGGCTCGAGATCAGGCATTTTTGTAACTGCACACTGGCCGAACTGTCTGACCTGGAAGCCCTGAAGGGGAAAGAGGTTAGTGTGGCGGGTGTGGTGACCGCTGTGAAGAAAGGTACCACTCGCAACGGGAAACCCTGGGGGCAGTTTACCCTGCAGGATTATACCAATACGTATCGCTTTCGCATGTTCAACCACGACTATGTGGATAACAGTAAGTATTTCGTGGAAGATTATTTCCTGATGGTAAAAGGGAAGGTGCAGCCCAATCCTTACCGGGAAAACGAACTGGAGTTCCGTATCAGGCATATTGACCTGCTGACAAAGGTGCGGGAGGAATATATCGAGCGGTTCACCCTGCGCATTCCACTGGACTGCCTTAATGCGGAACTGCTGGAAGAGATCCGTGCGGTGCTCGGGCGGAAGAAAGGCAAAACGCAGCTGAGGTTCTGCGTGTACGATCCGGCCGAAAAAATGCTTGTCGAGATGTTCTCAAGGAACAGGAATATCATGATTACCGACGAATTGCTGAAATTTCTGGATCAGCATCCCGAGATAGAATATCTGGTGAATTGATTATCTTTGTGCGCGTTTGAAAAAAGAGTAATAACCCTAAATTGAATATTATGGCGGTTGAATTAACAGATTCAAACTTTGACGAACTGGTACTCAAATCAGATAAACCAGTGATGGTTGATTTCTGGGCCGAATGGTGCGGCCCATGCCGGCTGGTGGGTCCTCTGGTGGAAGAAATTGGCGAAGAGTATGAAGGGGAAGTGTTGGTAGGAAAGGTGGATGTGGATTCCAGCCCGGAAATTGCCTCCCGTTTCGGCATCCGGAACATTCCCACCATTCTGTACTTCAAGGACGGAAAGGTAGCCGATAAACAGGTGGGGGCCGTTCCGAAGGCAAAGCTGGTTATGAAATTGGAACCCCTGCTCTGATTGTGGGTCATTGCATACAGATATGATAGAACAGGTTACCGTTTTTGCCGCCTCAAGCCGCAGGGTGCCTTCCCGGTATCTGCAGGCTGCCGAGGAAACAGCCCGTGTGCTGGCTGCAAACGGGGTGAAGGTGATCTACGGAGGGGGGTCCCTGGGTTTGATGGGCAGCCTGGCCGACCGGATGATCAGGGAAGGAGGATACATTCGCGGGATCATCCCGCGTTTTATGATCGATGCCGAATGGGCTCACCTGGGGCTGAACGAACTGGTGGTGGTGGAAACCATGCATGAGCGGAAAAGAGCTTTTCTGGAAGCGACCGATGCTGTGATAGCTCTGCCGGGGGGAACAGGCACGCTGGAAGAACTGATGGAAAGCATTACCCTCAAACGCCTGGGGATGTTAACCTGCCCCATTGTTTTGGTCAATACCGATGGATTCTATGATCCCCTGCTGTCCTTTTTTGAAAAAATGGTGGAAGAACATTTTCTGCGGCCCGAGCACAGGCGGATGTGGACGGTAACCGACCGTCCGGAAAACCTGATGGAAGCCATCCGTTCGTCCGACGGATGGGATTCATCGGCAATCGGATTTGCCCTGGTATAGCCGGTTAGTTGATGCGGCTGCCGATAATCAGCACATCATCTACCTGTTCCAGGTTGCCTCTCCATTTTTCCAGGGTTTCATCGAGGATGAACTTCTGCTCTTCCATGGGCTTGTCTTTGATCTCCCTCAGCAGGTTTTTCAGGGCGCTGTATTTGAATTTTTTGCCCTGAGGCCCCCCGAACTGGTCGGCGTACCCGTCGGAGAAAATATAAACCACGTCGCCTTTTTCCAGCATCAGCGAGTGATTGGTAAAGGAATGGGGCCGGGAAAGAGAGGTCCTTCCGATGGCGGTACGATCGCCTTTGATCTCGGTCAGTTCCCCGTTGCGGAAATGATACAGCGGATTGTAGGCGCCGGCAAACTGCAGTTCGCGGGTTTTGATATCGATGCTGATCAGGGCGATGTCCATGCCGTCTTTCACCTCCTCGTCCTCGTTCTGCTGGTGCAGGGTAAGGATGAGTTCGCGGTTCAGTTTTTCCAGAATGGCCGCCGGCTCATCCATATGGTATTCCTTCACGATCTTGTTCAGTGAATTGTGTCCGATGATGGACATGAAGGCTCCGGGAACACCGTGACCGGTGCAATCTACTGCAGCGATCAACTGCTTGTGTTCGGTGCGGGCAAGCCAGTAGAAATCACCGCTCACAATATCCTTGGGCTTGAACAGGATAAAGGTTTCCGTAAACGATTCCTGTGTGGGTAGCATGGCATTCTGGATGCGTTTGGCATACCGGATACTGTCGGTAATGTTTTTGTTCTTTTCTTCCAGTTCCTTGCTTTTCTGCACTACTTCAGCCGTTCTTTCAGCCACTTTTTCTTCCAGGATGCGGTTTTCCCTTTTCAACTGCTGTTCCCTGATCCGGATATAGGACAGAATGGCCGTGATACCCGCCACTACGCATATCAGGATGAACCACCATGTTTGATAGAATGGCGGGCGGATGATGAAGCTGTAGGTGACCGGTTCCGTGTTCCATTTCCCGGTACTGTTGCGGGCGATTACCTTGAAGGTGTATTTCCCGGGAGAAAGGGCGGGATAGATCGCCCTCGTCTGCGTGGTGGAAGGCCTCCAGTCGTCATCGGCTCCCTCCAGCATCACTTTATACCTGACGGCATCGGGATTTTTCAGGCAGATGCTGTTGTAGTCGAATACAATGTTTTTCTGCCGGTAGCTGAGCTTTTGCCCGGGGATGAGCGAGGCCGGCTGATAATTGATCTGCATGGCCCGGATGTGGGTCAGGGGCTCCGTTTCGGTATCGGCCACGCGGTGGGGATCGTACCGGGTAACTCCGGCCACGGTCCCGAACCACATCCTGCCGTTGCTGTCGCAGAATGAGGCGTTTTCCTTGGTTTCAATACCAACAAAACCGCTTTTCCGGGAATAGGTGTATATTTTATCTTTTTCGGGAACGTATTTGTTCAGTCCTTTGTTCGTACCGATGTACATGTTCCATTCCCGGTCGTGATCTACCAGGTTCACATTGTTGGCCAGCAGGCCGTCGTTCTCTGTGAGGTGCTTGATGATGGTATCCCCGTTGAATACATACACTCCTTTTTCCGTTCCGATCCAGATATTTCCGTCGGCATCCTCGGTCATGGAAACCGGCGTAAAGTTCCGGGGCATGGACATGATGGTGAACACATACTGATCGCCTTCCTTTACGCAGCGGGTTAATCCCGTTACCTGGGAGCCTATCCACAGGTTGCCCCGGGAATCGTAATACAGGGAGGATATCAGGTTCCCGGCCAGGCCTCCGCTTTGGGTAACCCGCTCGACGTAGCCGTTGGTTGGTTCGAAATACCCCAGGCCTTCATTGGTACCTATCCAGAGATTATTGTGCTCGTCGATTTCCAGTGCGGTGATGATCTGGTCGCGGTAAAGGCGTTCATTGAGGTATATGTCGTTGATGAACCGTTTGCCGGAAGGTTCGTACCTGATCAGACCTCCTCCTTCGGTGCCTATCCAGATGTTCCCGTGCCGGTCTTCCCGCAAGAACCGGATTTTGTTTTCGATGTACCGGTTATCCTGGTTATAGTATGTAAACTGCCTGCCGGAAGGGGCTTCGGGATCGTAGACGGTGATCCCGCCGTTGGTTCCGAACCAGTATTTGCCGGTACGATCCTGGTGTATGGCCCAGACAATGGGATTGGAAAGGCCATCGTTTTCGGTGAAGGTTACGAAATGGTCGCCTTTGAATACCGACAGGCCGTGGTCGTATGTCCCGATCAGCATATTCCCTTCATGGTCTTCCACCAGGCATTTGATGTTCAGGTCCTGTAAACCGTTGGTCTGATCGAAATTCCTGAAGCTTCCGTTTTCCAGCAGGCTGATTCCTCCGCCCCAGGTTCCGATCCACATTCTTCCCCGGCTGTCTTCGGTAATGCAGCTTACCCAGTTTTTGGCCAGCCCGTCACGTACGGAATCATAAATAGTAACATCCCCTGTTTTCTTGCTGTAGTGGTAAAGTCCCCCGTTGTATGTGCCGAACCACAGATTTCCTTCCGAATCTTCGAAAATGGTGATAATCATGAAATACCGGGGCAGATTTTCGATATGCAGAGCTTCGAACCGGGATGAATCGGGGTTGAACACCCGCACGCCCTGGTCGGTAAGCATGTAAATATCGTTATTGCGGGTTTTCAGGGAGGCGAAGACCTGGTCGCTCAGATCGCCTCCGATGAAATGGTGGGAGCTGATTTCATCCGGTACGGCTTCCGGGTTCTCCAGGCGGAAGGCTCCCGCTCCCTGGGTGGTGATCCATATTTTGCCCGAGGCATCTTCCAGGATGGAAGTGATATCGCCCCGGATTTCACCGGATGGAAAGGGGATGACTTCAAATTTTTCCCCGTCGTAGCGGCTCAGCCGGCCGTCGAGATGTCCCAGCCAGATCAGTCCCCGGGAATCCTGCATCATGGAATACACCCCGCCTTCAGCCAGTCCGTTTTCCGGGGTGAAATTCTGGAAGCTGACCCCGTCGAAGCGTGAGAGACCGGCTTCGGTTCCCAGCCATATATAGTCTTCCCTGTCCTGGATCACGGTATATACTTTGGAATAGCTCAGTCCTTCGACAACGCCGTAATTATCCAAATAGTAGGTCTGGGCCTGTAAGAATGCCGGGAACAGCAGGCAGCCAACGGCAAAAAAAATGATTTGCCGGAACCGGCAAATCATTTTTACGCCCGGGAAGACATAAGAAAAAATCATGGGGATGGATTTTGAATGATTATTCTTTCAGGATAAAGAAGAAGGTTCCGTTTTCATCCTCCAGGCCGGCAATTTTTCCAAATTTGGGCCGTTGCTGGTTATTCTGTGCCACAGCCACGGTAACCTGCGCCACCACGTTTTCAATGGGAAGGCAGGCATTGGGGTTATTGGCCAGGGTATTGGCAAAGGTGCGGGTGAACTGAGAATTGTCGACAGCCAGCTCGTACCCTGCGGAACTGAATACCTGGGATGATTTGAATTTGGTGGCTGTTTCATCGTCACAGCTCCTGGGAACCGGGGTGGAACGCATGGCCTGGTAGAAGGTGGGCCCCGACTCGCAGGCATCGGTTACAACCAGCAGGTGGGTGAGGTGCTGGCGGTAGCTCTGCATGGCAGCCCGCAGGAAATTGATGTTGAAGTATGTGTATTCATCGTCGCGGCGGGCATCGATCGGGATCCAGTACCCGGTTTCATTGATGAATTTGCCGTGCCCGGCATACCATATCAGGAGGGAATTCACATGGTTGCTTCTGACCAGGTCACGCAGCTCGATGGAGAAAAACTTCTCCATTTCCTCCTTGGTCATGTCTTTCTTGGTAATGATATTGTGTATATCATATTTTGCCAGGGCCATTTTCATCAGGCTCACATCCTTGGTAGGACCGTCGAGGCTGGCAAAGGTCTGGTACTGTGAATTCTCGATAAAGATCACCCAGGTTTTTCCCATGGGATTGTTTTCCGAGATCATGGCGCCTTCCCGGTTGAAGGTAAATTCCCTTTCCATCCGGTTGCCGTAAACATCTTCCGCCACCACGGTAAATTTGTTCTTGTTCAGAATATCGATGGTGGCGGAGAAGGTGGGGTTCATTTCATTGACCCGGTAGCTGGCGTTCAGCCCTTCCACCATGATGGAACGAATAGGGCTTTCGTCGGTGATTTGCCCTTCCACATACAGGCGGGAATCATCGCTGCTGAGATAGATTTCTCCGTTGTCGGAAGCATAGGGAGCGATGAGTTTAACTTCCGGTTTGTTTGTTTCCGTCCATTCGATAGCATAGGTTACCTCCTGCAGATTATCGTAAACATCCTTTACGGTGAAGCTGATCTTGTCTTTCTGGCTCACCGGTATGC
>DQWH01000012.1 GCA_011042635.1 Bacteroidota bacterium
CGGTACGGGATATCGCCAAGGGCCTGTCTTCCGCTCTGACCACGAGTCCGGCTGAAGCCGTTCCATCCGGAAAAATGGAAATTTCCCGGCTCGTATAACAAACAGGACAGAGCCGTTCACATTTCATTTTTCAATCCGGTGGATTTCATATCTTTGCTTCAAATACTGATGCATGGAACATCAGGATACCATATGTGCCATTTCCACCCCACCGGGCCGGGGGGCCATTGCCGTACTCCGCATCTCCGGACCGAAGGCATTCGCCGTGATGGATACCATCTTCCGTTTCACGGTGGGTGAAAAAAAGCTGGCCGGCCAGCCTTCCCATACCATCCATTTCGGGCATATTGTGGAAAACGGTCGTCTGATCGACGAGGTACTGGTCAGCGTGTTCCGTTCCCCACGGTCGTATACGGGAAATGACCTGCTGGAGGTTTCCTGTCACGGAGCGCCGTACATCCAGCAAAAGATCCTGCAACTGATGATCGATGCAGGGGCCCGCCTGGCTGAACCCGGAGAGTTCACCCTCAGGGCATTCCTGAACGGAAAAATGGACCTGTCACAGGCCGAAGCCGTAGCCGACCTGATTGCTTCCAATTCGGCCGCCGCACACCGGGTGGCCTTGCACCAGATGCGGGGAGGTTTTTCCCGTGAGCTGAAGCAATTACGCAACAGGCTGCTGGAATTCACCTCCCTGGTGGAACTGGAACTGGATTTCAGCGAGGAAGAAGTGGAATTTGCCGACCGCACACAACTGAAGGACCTGGTGAGCCATATCCGTGACATTACCGGCCGCCTGGCCGATTCCTTTTCCCTGGGCAATGTGATCAGAAACGGGGTGTCTGTGGCCATTGTGGGAAAGCCGAATGTAGGAAAATCCACTCTGCTGAATGCCCTGCTGCAGGAAGACCGGGCCATTGTTTCGGAAATTGCAGGTACCACCCGCGATGCGATTGAAGACATAGTCACCCTGGGCGGGCTGCTTTTCCGGTTCATCGATACGGCCGGTATCAGGGAAACATCCAATTTCATCGAAACCCTGGGCATCAGAAAAACCTATCAGAAAATCGAAGAGGCCTCGGTAGTGATCCTGCTGGTGGATGCGGCCGATCCTGTGGAAGTGATTTGCAAGTCGTACCGCCATATCCTGGAACAGACCGGAAACGGTAACCGCCGGGTGGTGATGGTGATCAACAAATGCGACCGGATGGACCGGAAAACCCTGGAGGAGAAGTTCGGCGGCCATTTCCCGGGTTGCCTCCGGCCGGATGACCGGATGATGCTGCTGTCGGCCAAAGACAGGGAGCAGGTCCACCGCCTGGCCGGTATACTACCGGACATGGTGAAAGAGGATATGCAGGAAGAATCGGGAGAGGTGGTGACCAATGCCCGCCATTACGAAGCCCTTCGGCATACCGGTGAAGCCCTGGACCGGGTGCTCGAAAACCTCGGCCGCAACCTCCCCGGCGATCTGCTGGCGCAGGATATCCGGGAGGCGCTGCACTACCTGGGTCAGATCACCGGTGAGATCACGACCGATGAGATCCTGGGAAATATTTTTTCGAAGTTTTGCATTGGTAAATAATTGTTACACATTTTTTTACCACCTAAATCCGGACCGTTTTTTTGTTATTAATATATTCATATTTTCATATAGTTATCTGCGTGGTTACTTTACGCAGGCTAAACTTCCATGGTTCATACTGCAGAAGCCATACAACAGGCATGATGTCTCAATCAATGATGTGAGTGGAGAGCCGGTGATGTGTGGAATTTTAGAAGCCCGGAAGATGTGGTTGCATGTGTATGTCGAAGCATTCCCGGATAAATGACAGTATAAGTATAATAGCATTCAAACTGTCTTTCTGTTTGCCCATGGTTTGTAGCATCAAAGAAACCGAAATGATAATCCGGGTATAGTTCCATATCAGATTCTTTCAGCCTGTTTTACAGTTCCATCCGGCTGAATTCGCTTTTACCACTTCAATACATATTTAAAAAATCTTCCTGAATCATAGCATCTTTGTGGCAAATCAGAAAGGTTTAGTTAAGAAATCATCATAGAATGGTGCCGGGAAACAGGAATCAATATGATACTGCCCGGCGGGACCTGCATACCTGTTTTTCGTCTGAAACACCACTCTTTCTATCCGCCGGGGAACTGGTGATCAATAAAGATGCTGAGACCTATCAGGATGAGAATGACCCCCCCAACAATTTCAATCCGGTTGCCAAAACGCAGAACCGATTTTTTCCCTAACAGCATCCCCAACATAGATGCCAGAAAAGTAACTCCCCCGATCAGGAAAGCTGCTTTCCAGATATGGATACGGATCAGTCCCAGGGAAAATCCCACCACCAGGGCATCGATGCTGGTGGCCAGGCCCAGGGTCAAGGCCATGTTCCATTTCAGGGGATTTGTCCGCGCTTTTTCACCGTTTTTTTTCCTGATGCTGTCAATGATCATCTTTACCCCAACCGCCAGCAGCAGGACAAGTGCAAGCCAGTGGTCATAATCCCCGATCTTCTCTCCCATTTCCGTGCCCAGCAACCATCCCAGAACCGGCATCCCCCCCTGAAACACGGCCATCACCAGGGCGAAAGGGACCGCCTGGCGAAAACAAACCGAAGGCCTGGCCAGGCCGCAGGAAAACGAAACGGCGAAAGAATCAACCGAAAGACCTAAAGCAATGAACAACAGGACAATCCATTCCATAAACTGCCGGTTTGAGGGACTAAAATACAGATTACCATGTAAAAGGCAATGATAATTCTCAGCCGGATGCAATGAATAAACCGTGCAAAAAAAAAGCGGGGAGCATCTCCCCGCATATTCCCGGTATTCCATGCTAACCACCCTAGAATATTTTAAAATACCAGGAACGGAATTTCCGCCTGCCTGGGCAGACAGAAATATCATTAAGGTTAGGTCTGATGATAAGATGCAAGAAAAGGCAAAATAGTTGCGTGAAAAAAATAATTATTTTCACGGGTGGCGTAATCCCTCCTCTCCTGCAACCTGATTCCTAAACGGAATCGGTTTCTACGATCTTTGCCAAAATGTCATCATAGGGAATCAGGAGATACTTCTTTCCTTCAAACTCTGTTTCTGTGCCGGCATAGGGCTTGAACAAAACGGTATCTCCCACGGAAATCTCCGGATTTTCAATGTGGCTCATTCCCAGCACCCTGGCAAACTTCGGTTTTTCCTTTGCCGTATCCGGAATGATGATACCGGCAGCCGTCCGCTGTTCTCCTTCACTTTCACTCAGGTCGAGAAGGACCTGCTGATTGATGGGTTGCAGTTCTTTCATAATGATTGTTCTTTAGAGTGTTATGTTAATTATTCCAGTTCCAGTAAACGGTCCAGTTTTTTCCGGTCAAATCCCACCACGATCTGCCCGTTGATATCGGTCTGCGGAACGCCCTGCTGACCGCTGCGCCGCACCAGTTCCTGCGCTGCCTGCTCATTCCGGCTTACATCCACTTCCCGGAAAGGGATGCCGTTTTTCCTCAGGTATGCCTTGACCGTATTACACCACGGACAGCTGGGTGTGGTATATACCGTAACCCGCTTCGGGGTTTTTCCTTCTTTCCGTGCCTGTGCCCGGTACAGGGCATTTTCAAAGAAAGCGCTGAAAAAACCTTCCTGATGACAGCCTTTCACCACGTTCCGGCTTTCTCCCTTTTCCAACTCGATCAATACCGGTACAGAATCTACACGGTAAACAGGATGGATATCCCTCACACGGTTCACATCGGCCAGGCAGACCGGAAGATCATCATTCTTCCGGAGTACTTCCTGCAGGTTTCTCAGGGCACAATCGCTTTGATCAGCGCCCGATTTATACAGAAAAAGCCAGGCATTCTCCAGCTCTCCGGCATATTGCATCAATTCCTCATAAGAGTTAACTGTCTTCATATTTAAATAAGATAGTATGTTATCTTCCCTTTCTTTTCACATTTTGTGCCAGAATAAAATAAAGCCAGGTTTGTCAGCCGTAGTGAAAAAATGACAGACAGAACAAAATAAAAAAGCTTCAGGCTACCTTCCTGAATGCGTCTTATAATGGGAAATGAAGAGGGTGTCAGCGGTCTGAACCAGAAAACCCAGGAAAAGGAATAGGAACAGGTAGATTTTGTATGTAGTTACCAGTTCCATAAGCTTTTCCAGCAGGGAAACCTGAAAAAGGAGCGAACCAGCCCCTACTATGAAAATAAAAAATAAAACAATCAGACCCACCAGTCCCATTTGACGAAGGTGGTCAAGCACATACTCTTTCTGCTCAACCCGTGCGATCACCGAATCGGGAAACTGGTCAGGCAGGAAAGACTCCGGTTCACGTTCCAGCGCTTTTGTCAGAAGATATTCATCTTCTTCTTCGGATACTGATGGTCCGTAATAACTGGGATTAAACAGTTTCCGCTTCTTTTTATCATCCGGGTTGTGTTTCATGATTCTGTTTTCTGGGTTATCCTTTCCATTTTTTCCCTGAGCGTACGTCGTGCACGAAATAGATAACTCTTCACTGTGCCTTCAGGAAGTCCTGTAACCTTTGCAATTTCTTCGTATTTGAACCCTTCGAGATGGAACAGGGTAAGAACGGTACGCTGAACCTCCGGCAGTTCCTTTATCCATTGCTCCAGCAGTTCCTGTTCATCCCGGTTCTCCAGCCAGTGATCCGGACGGCTTTCCCCGGGCATGTTTTCTAACTTCCGGTTCTGTTCAGGGGTATTCCATACCGGACGACGGCTTTTCTTTTTTAAAAAATTAACGGTTTCCCGATAGGCAATAGCGGCAATCCATGTGGAAAGCTTTGAGTCAAAACGAAAACGATGCAGGTTGAAATATACCTTAACAAAAATCTCCTGGCAGAGATCCTCCCGATCTTCTCTCCCATCTACGATTCTGCCCACCATATGCTCCACCAACCGCTGGTAGGTTGCTACCATCGAACGAAAAGCCTGCCGGTCCCCATCAAGAACCCGACTCACCATAGATTTTTCATCGTTCATCTGCGGTGTTAGACAACGCCATCAAAGAAAAGTTGCAGAAAAATAAGAAAAAATAATGGATATTTCCTGCAACATTTTTCCTGTATAGTTGTCAAACGGATTGAATTAAACCATTGTTGAACAAATAAACACTACCATGTACGCAACACTTACTACAGGAATAGTACTGATCAGTCTGATATACGGACTGATCCGTGTAACGGAAATCCTTACCCTGCACAACCAGCGGAAACGCATCATTTCCCAGGGGCACTTCGATAAAGCCGAGATCCTCGAAAACCTGAAGAAAAACCAAAGCAACAGCTATCCTTCCCTCAAATGGGGCCTGGTAGCATTTTTTGGGGCCCTGGGCCTGATAATCAGCGAATTCATTCCTTATCATTTTGAAACCTCTCCCCTTCCCTTCGGATTGATCGTTCTGGGAGTAGCTCTGGGATTCCTGATCTACTTTTTTCTGGTAAGGAAGATGGATAAATAATAATACATTACTTCTCAGGGTTTCAGAAACAGGAAAAGAGACGGCACCGTCTCTTTTCCTGTTTTTTGGTTATTTTTATCCTGTCAAATTCATACCTGATCGCTGATGAAACCGCTTAAGAACATCTACCCCCTGGCCACATGGATCATGCGGCTGGCTGTGGCATTTTATGTATATGCCGCTTTCTCCGGCATCTTCCTCGAATTCAACCTGAAGTCACAATGGTTTTACCTGTCACTCGTCAACCTGGCGGCAGGGGCCTGTCTGCTTCTGGGCGGCTTCCTCAGGAAACACCACCTGACTGTGCTGTCATCCCTTTTCCTGCTGCTGGCTGCCCTTTACCAGATCATTCTGTTAATGGCTCCCGTACAGCGCCTCACACACCGCGATCTGTTCCTGGTGGCAGGCATTTCGCTTTTTTTCCTTGCACGGGGGAATCAGTGAATGGCCGGGAAACATTCCGTATTGATAATTCCGGGGTCCCCTGCATATTTTTTGACTACCTGTTTGGATAAAAAGAATCTTTCGTTATTTTAGCACCCTGAACAAGATACGAAAATGACAGGTTTGTTTCATACATGTTGCTGGCGTTGGTGGTGGCAGATGCTGCACACTGACGTAAACAACATGGATGATGCGAACTGACAGAGCATAATAAAAAATTTTCTCCGCGGGGCATGTTGTTTACAGCATGCCCCGTTTTTTTTAACCCTTAATCATTAAAACCATGGACAAGAGTTACAAAGTGTTTCTGAATGAAAAGGACATCCCCAGGCAATGGTACAACCTGGCAGCCGACCTGCCGGGGACACTCAACCCGCCCCTGGGTCCCGACGGGAATCCGGTCAGCCCCGACATGCTGGCACCGGTATTTCCCATGAACCTGATCGAACAGGAAATGAGCACGGAACGGTGGATTGACATTCCCGAAGGAATTCTCGAACTGTTGTACAGGTGGCGTCCTTCTCCTCTTGTCAGGGCACGGCATCTGGAAAAGGCGCTGAACACCCCGGCACGGATTTATTACAAGAACGAAAGCGTTTCCCCTGCCGGAAGCCATAAACCCAATACCGCTGTAGCCCAGGCATGGTATAATAAAGAATTCGGCGTGAAAAAGCTGGTGACGGAAACCGGTGCCGGGCAGTGGGGTACGGCCCTGGCTTTCGCCTGCTCACTGCTCGGGCTAGAATGCAAGGTGTTCATGGTCAGGATTAGTTTCGACCAGAAACCCTACCGGAAGATGATGATGAATGCTTACGGAGCCGACTGCGTGGCCAGCCCCAGCAACGAGACCAGGGCCGGCAGGGATATCCTTGCCCAATACCCCGATACCCCGGGAAGCCTGGGTATTGCCATCAGCGAAGCCATCGAGGAAGCGGTCAGCGAACCGGGTGGTAAAGCCCGGTATTCCCTGGGCAGTGTACTGAACCATGTCATGCTGCACCAGACGATCATCGGGCTGGAAGCTAAAAAACAACTGGCCATGGTGAACGAAAAAAAGGTGGATGTGGTGATCGGCTGTGCCGGAGGCGGCAGTAATTTTGCGGGAATTTCCTTCCCGTTTGTCTTCGACAAGATCCACGGGGCCGATATCGACATCATCCCGGTAGAGCCTGCCTCCTGCCCTACCCTTACCCGCGCTCCGTTTCATTACGACCACGGCGACACGGCCGGGTTGACACCCCTGCTGGCCATGCACAGCCTGGGACACAGGTTCATTCCGCCTCCCATCCATGCCGGCGGACTGAGATACCACGGGATTTCCCCGCTAATCAGCCATTCCGTGAACGCAGGGCTGATGAGGCCGGCAGCGCTCCAGCAACTGGAATGCTATGAAGCCGCCCTGCTTTTTGCCCGCACCGAAGGACTGATCGTGGCGCCTGAAACCAGCCACGCCGTGGCGCAGACGATACGGGAAGCTAAGCAATCAAAGGAAGAAGGCAAAGAAAAGGTGATTCTGTTCAACCTCAGCGGCCATGGCTTCCTCGACCTCACCGGGTATGAGAAATACCTGAACGGGAAGCTGTCGGATCACAGCCTGAGCGATGAAGACCTGAACCGGTTTACCGAAGCGCTGAAGAAATTCCCGGCCCCGAAAACCGGCAAGGTACAAAACGGCTGAAAAATACGGCCGGCGCCGCATATCAAACCGGACCTTTTCCCTTTTATGATGGAAAAAGGGCCGTTTTTTTTTGAAATCTACGTAGTTGTCTACGTAGTTGTCTACGTAGCTATAACCATAGTAGAAAAAATGGGGTAAAATATTTTCCAATAAGTCCCGTAGGGACGACAGTTTGGTAGAAAAAATGGAATAAATATATCCCAATGAGTCCCGTAGGGACGACAGTATTTTTTTTTGGATCTGTTGAACAGTTTAAAAAGTAAATATTTAATTTTACTTAAACCGCAAACTCTTCCGTCATGGCCAATACCTACACACAGTTTAATATTCATGCTGTATTTGCCGTCAAAGGACGAGAAAATATCTTATCAAAAGGAATTCGACCCAGGATTTTCGAATACATCCATGGAATATTGAAATCCATCGGTCAATATCCACTGGCTGTAAACGGGTATTTTGATCATGTTCATGTTTTCTTTGAATTAAACCCTTCCATATCCGTTTCTTCTATAATGCAAAAGGTAAAGGCAAATTCTGCAAAATGGATCAATGAAAACCGGTTTTTACCGGGCTGTTTTTCCTGGCAGGAGGGTTATGGAGGCTTTTCCCATTCAAGGGATCAGCGTAACAGGATCATTCAATATATCATGAATCAGGAACTACACCACAGGAAAAAGACCTTCAGGGAAGAATACATTGCCTTGCTGAAAGAATTTGATATTTTATTCAATCATAAATATTTGTTTGATTTTATTGTTGACAACAACTCTTAAATGTCCCTTCTGATCGCTACCATACTGCCGTCCCTACGGGACTGCCAATGATTATTATACCGGGTTTGCATGGCGCTGCTACCATACTGCCGTCCCTACGGGACTGCCAATGATTATTATATCGGGTTTGCATGGCGCTGCTACCATACGGCCGTCCCTACGGGACTGCCATTGATTATTATACCGGGTTTGCATAGCGC
>DQWH01000001.1 GCA_011042635.1 Bacteroidota bacterium
GCCGCATCCCTCATTGCCGGAACCATCCTCCGTTTTCTTGAAAGGGGAAAAAATTCGTGAGTGAATTGCTTCATATGTATGATCCTCTCCGGGGGAAAAGAGTCTATTTATTCCTGAAACGGCTTTTCGATATCGTTTTCAGTATACTGGTCCTTGTCATCCTGTCTCCTTTGCTGGCTCTGACGGCTCTGTGGATCTACATTGACAGCCGCGGACCCGTTTTTTTCCTTCAGGAAAGACTGGGCCGGAACGGCAAACCGTTCCGTATGGTCAAATTCCGGACCATGAAACGAAATGCCTACACCGGCGGACTGATTACCATCGGGAAACGTGATGACAGAATTACCCGGGCCGGATACTACCTCAGGAAACACAAGCTGGACGAATGGCCGCAGTTATGGAATATTCTGAAAGGGGAAATGAGTTTTGTGGGTCCCAGGCCGGAAGTACCCACTTATGCCGAACCTCTGCCTCCCCGCCTGAAAGGGTTCCTTTTAGTCAGGCCGGGGCTTACCAGTTATGCCACCATTGCCTTTGTGAACGTGAACGAACAATTGGCCCGTGAGAAGCATCCCGAAAAGGTATACCGCGAAAAGATCATGCCCCGGAAGGCCGAACTCAACCTGAAGTATATGCGCGAAATGAGTATGCTCACCGACCTGAAGATCATGCTACAAACGGTCTGGCTTCTTTTTAAGCGTCCCTGACAATTCTTCCAGTTCCCTGGCTTTTTCTGCGTTTCCCATTTTCTGGTAAGAAAAAATAAGGTTGTTCAGCAGCCGGTCGATGATCTGGTTGTTGGAACAGGGTATGAAAAATTCCCTTCTGGGATCCAGCCCTTGCTGTTTCAGGAACAGATCGAGTTCGGCCCTGCCCAGTACGGACCCCCGGTTATAGGGATTGATGTAGAACAGGATGTGATCGTCCAGGTCGGGATCATAGGTTTCGTCCGACCGGTACTCATCGCGGTAGGCTACAATGAAATTTTTGGGCAGGTTTACTCCCATGACCGGAATATTTACTTCCCTGGCTACCAGAGAATATACTACGGAAAGGGAGATGGGGTTCCCTTTCTTCGATTCCAGCACCGCATTGATGTAATTATTCCGGGGGGAATAAAATTGAGCATGGTTGGCTGAAAACCGGTGTACTTCAAAAAGGATGTGGTTGAGGATCCGTATCTTTTCCAGGGCCGTCAGGTTTTCCTGCAGTTCAAGCCACAGATCCCTGGCAATATTTCTGATTTCCCGGCTGATGTCTTCCATTCTCAGGTCGGGGTATTGATAGCGTGCCAGCAAGAACACTCCCTCCAGCAAATCGTTGGCGGGTTTGTTATACCATTCGGTCAGCCTGACTGAAACTTCCCGGAACTGGATCTGATGGATGAGGACTTCGATGCGGTCCTGGAACAGTTCATCGGGGCTTTTCTCCCATGCTTCTTCCAGGTAGGGAACCACCGATGTGTCGCTTGTGCGGAGGTTTTCCACCACCATCTCGAAGACCTGATCGTCGGGATCGTCGAGCAGCTGGATCAGGGCCCTGATTTCCCGGGGTTTCATGGGGCAAAATGGTTTTTAAGCTGATTCAGTACATGTTCGATCATCCGGTCCACTGCGGGCTTGTAATCGCTGAGGAATTCTCCGGTCATCCGGTTGGCTATGATGGCACAGACGGAGGCGGCCCTGTGACCCATCAGCAACGAAAGACCGAATATAGCCGAAGTTTCCATCTCAAAATTGGCGATCCTCTGTTCCCGGTACCGGTAGGCAGCCAGGTTCTCCAGCATGTGGTCCCGTGCAACGGGTATCCTGAGCGATCTTCCCTGGGGACCGTAAAACCCGTTGGCTGAGATCGTGATTCCGGTAGCGCTGTTGCTGTCCTTCAGTATGGAAAACAGTTTCTCATCGACCGGTACCAGGTAGGGTTGTGCCAGTTCAGCAGGCCAGCCAACATCGCGGATGAATGGCCCGGGAAAATCTTCCTGCATGATCTTTTCCCCGCCTTTGTAGCAGTACAGCAGTCCGTCGGTGCCGATGGCGTGCGATGAAACCACAAAGGTGCCGGGCGGCAGGTCTTCCTGAATGCTTCCCGAGGTACCTATCCGTACCAGGATGAGTTGTTGCTGTTCTTCGTAAAAACTCCTGCTTTTCCTGTCATAATTGGCCAGCAGATCCAGTTCATTCAGAACGATATCGATGTTGTCGGTACCAATACCTGTGGAAAGGGTAGTGATCTTCAACTGCTTGTACATTCCCGTAAAGGAGCGGAATTCACGGTTTTCTCTTTCAATTTCCACAGAGTCCATGAATTTTTTTACCTGTTCAACCCGTCCGGGATCACCTACCAGCAGGATAACCCGGGCAATTTCGCCAGGTTTTAGCCCGATATGGAACATACTCCCGTCGGGTTGAAATATGATCTGGGTTCTGTCGTCCATTTTTACTTCAAAATTACATATTATCCGCGATATGTCCGATACCCTGTGGGTCCTGACCGGAACATGCCAATTATTCTTGCGATTATTCCATCAATGGCGTATCTTCACATGATTAAAACCAATGATTATGAAAAGTACAAAAAGTATTATTATCGCACTGGTTATTGTGGTCCTTTTGCTGATTGTTTTCGGAAGCAGGATCTTCTATGTGATCAAACCCGGTGAACGGGCTGTGGTTTTCAAGACCATTTCCGGAGACCTGGAAAGGGATCATGTGCTGGGAACGGGACTGAAAATGATTGCTCCCTGGAACCAGCTGTACCGGTACAATGTGCGGGAGCAGCAACAGGAAGAGACCATGGATGTGCTTGACAAGAACGGTCTGTCAATCAAGATGGATGTAACCGTCAGGTTTAATCCTGTTTATACACGGATAGGATATCTTCATGAAGTTTTCGGTGAAAATTTTGTGAGGTCCCTGGTGATTCCCGAAGTACGATCATCGGTAAGGAAGGTGACCGGGCGGTACACCGCCGAGGAAATCTATTCCACCAAACGAAGTGAGGTGGAAACCGCCATCATTACCGAAACAGAGAAAGTGCTTCAGGACAACAGTATCCAGATGACGGCGCTGCTGATCCGGTCGATCATTCTACCCGACGATATTAAGAAAGCCATTGAAAACAAACTGACCCGTGAACAGGAAGCCCTGGCCATGACCTATGTGAATCAGCGGGAACAGCTTGAAGCCGAAAGAAAGGCGATCGAGGCCAAAGGGGTAGCGAACTATAACCGGATTGTGAATGCTTCACTTACCGACAGAATACTGAAGCAGAGAGGCATTGATGCTACCCTGGAGCTCGCCCAGTCGCCCAATGCCAAGGTGGTGGTGATTGGGAGCACGGCAGAGGGATTGCCTCTCATTCTGGGGAACAATTAAACGGAGCTGCCTGTTTCGGTTAACCTGCTAAGTGGTTGTACGATGATACAAAGAATCCAGACTTTCTTTCTGCTGCTGGCGGCGGCGTTGATTATTTCCATGTTCCATTTTCCCCTGGCCTATTTTATGACCGGAACGGGGGAGGTTCATGTATTGAAAATAACGGGGATATTCAGCTGGGAAGGAACACGGCAGATGAACACCCTGCCTCTGTTGATCCTGTTCGGTTTATCGGGAGGTTTGCTACTGACAGATATTTTTCTGTACAAACGAAGGGTTGTGCAGATGCGGGTAGCGGTTTATGTGATTCTGATCCTGCTGGGCGGAACGGGTTTGATGGCATACTACATATGGCTGGTGCAAAAGGATCTGCAGGCAGACTGGGCGTTGAAGGCGGCATTTGTGTTTCCCGTGGTGGCTGCTGTTCTTACCTACCTGGCATTCCGGAATATCCGAAAAGATGAGGCCCTTGTCAGGGCGTATGAAAGAATACGTTGAAAATTTACAGGATTTCCAGGTTTTCCTGATCGGTGATCTTTTCGCAATAATGACACTTCAGTGAGATCCGGGGTTTGGCAATAACCCTGAAACGGGTTACCACGCTGTCGTTATTGGTGATGCATTTCGGATTCATGCACCGGGCAATGCCGATGATTTCGTCAGGTACCTCCACCTGGCGTTTGTCAACCACCTCATAATCCCGGATGATATTCAGTTTGGCTGTAGGAGCGATCAGTGCGATCTTATTGATCTCGGTTTCTTTGAAGAACTTGTCGGCGATCTTGATGATCGCTTTTCGGCCCAGCTTTTTGCTTTCCAGGTTGGTTCCGAAAGTAATCTGATTGGGAATGCTGTCCAGCCCAAGTATGGAAATCACATTGAACAGCTTTTCCGCCGGGATGTGATCGATCACCGTGCCGTCTTTTATGGCACTTACGCTTAAGTGTTTCCGGTCTTTCTTCATGATGCGGTTACTTTTGGTCCAGTCCCAGAATGGAACAGATAATGGCCTGCCTTGTGTATACCCCGTTCAATGCCTGGGTAAAATAATAGGCTTTCATGTTATCATCCACATCTTCGGTTATTTCATTTACCCTGGGCAAAGGATGCAGGATCTTCATGTTGGGTTTGGTTTGTTCGAGCATGTTGTTGCGAAGAACATACACATTTTTTACCTTTTCATAATCCATGGGATCGGAAAATCTTTCCTTCTGCACACGCGTCATATATACAATGTCAACCTCCGGAAGGATATCGGTAAAATCCTTGTGCTCATAATACTTCAGTCCCCGGTTCTCCAGATGCATCTTGTATTCTCCGGGCATTTTCAGTTCGTCGGGGGATACGAAATGGAATGTGGTGTTGAATGATGACATAGCCTGGAGCAGGCTGTGTACCGTTCTCCCGTATTTCAGATCGCCAACCATCATGATCGCCAGGTTGTCAAGGGTCTTCTGTGTTTTTCTGATGGAATACAGATCAAGCAGGGTCTGGGTGGGATGCTGGTTGGCACCGTCGCCTGCATTGATCACCGGCACCCCCGATACCTCGCTGGCATAGCGGGCGCTTCCTTCGATGGGATGACGCATGACAATCAGGTCGCAGTAATTGCTTACCGTTTTGATGGTGTCTTTCAGCGATTCCCCTTTTGTCACACTGGATGTTCCTGCTTCAGAAAAACCGATAATCCGGCCTCCCAGGCGGTTCACGGCGCTTTCAAAACTCAGCCGGGTGCGGGTGGAAGGTTCGAAAAAGAGGGTGGCCACTACTTTTCCCTGCAGAGTGTTCCTGACAGGCCGGGATTCAAATTGTTCGGCAAGGTCAAGAATGGCCAGGTAATCTTCTTTATTGTAGTCGTTGATGGAGACCAGACTTTTATTCCTGATCATGGGGATGGATGGTTTTTGGAGTGTTTCATTTAACAAATATACGGCAGGACAGCCCTAAAACGATGCAACTGTTAATATTTATTGAAAACTTCCGGAGGTCCGGGAAAGCCTTATGACAGGGCTATTTTGATTGCCTTACACGAACACTCCGGGCAGGCAGGCTGTTCAGCCTTGAAATGCAGCTTTCACTCTTTTTCCTCGGTACAGAAAAAACAATGCGTCCACCCTGGTCATAAAACTGATGTTCAATGCGCACCTGTTCTTCATCCAACACCTTCATAACCAGGGAAAGGTCATCGTAACCGAATAATACCTCGAACTGGTCCTCGGGTTCCACCCGTCGGATCGAGGCATGCTCCAGGGCATCCCTGGCTGCCGTTTTGTAGGCATGCATCAGGCCGCCTACTCCCAGAAGCACTCCGCCGAAATACCTCACCACAATTACCAGAACATTTACCAGGTTGAACGATTCGATTTGCCTTAGGATGGGCTGGCCTGCCGAATGGCCCGGTTCCCCGTCGTCGTGTATCCCTTCCCGTATTCCGCCTTCACCGGTAATGCGGAATGCATAGCAATGGTGGCGGGCATCGTGGTATTCTTTCCTCAGGCGGCCGACAGTTTCTTTTATTACCTGTTCATCCTTTACCGGAAAGGCAAATGACAGGAACTTGCTTCCCTTTTCTCTGTAAAGTCCTGAGGAAGGTGCTGATAAGGTCAGATAGCTGTCGGGTTCAGGCATAGTACAGGAATGTGATGGAAAGGCAGGCCAGGATGAGGCCGCTCAGGTTCAGGCGGGTGATCCTTTCCCTGAACAGCAGGATTCCCGAAAGGAAAGTAAGAAGAATGATGCCCAGGTGGTTCATCCCGAAAATGACCGAACTGTCGAAAGGGGCATGATTTAGGGCCTGAACGAAAAAAAACAGGGAGGAAAAGTTAAAGATCCCCAAAAGCCCTCCGGCCACCAGGGTTCGTGTGCGGAACAGGGCACGGTTCGACCTGAACCTGACAGCGATGGACAGGGAGGCGGTGACCAGTGAAGTAAGAAATACCAGAGTGGAAAACACATAGGGCTGGTTGCCGGTTAGATGCTGCTGCTGGGTAAATTTGACCAGGGTATCGGTGAGGCCGGTTCCCAGGAACAGAATAAAAGGCAGGAATATCACCAGTTTTTCCATATGTGGGAGCCGGTTTTTTACGGAGGTCAGCACCAGGGAGGGGAGGGCCAGCACTATGCCTGCTATCTTGATCAAGCCCAGGGTTTCCCGGTAGAAAACAATGGAGAAGCAGATGGGGATGATAACACTGAGCCTGCTGGCTACGGCGGTTACTGTAACGCCCGATTTTCTGGCGGTGAGACCTATAACATAGAACATCACCACAAACAGGATCCCGATGGTGGCAGCCAGGGGGAGCCATTCGTTTCCCGAAAAATGGACCGGAATATTTTTACACCGGATCAGGATCCATCCCAGCAGGGTGGCGAAGAGGTAATTAACGGCAATGGCATGAAATGTTCTGATACCGTATTTTTCCAGCCTGTTGAATACCAGAATGATACATGATGAAGAAAGGATGCTGATGATCAGGTAATGCATGGATGATGCAGGATGAATGATCCGTAAAAATATAAAAGATGCCTACATTTTCAGCTTCTTTTCAATTTCCTGCATCTGAAGTCTGAAACGTTTATCGGTATCGATCAGGTTGTTCACTGTTTTGCAGGCATGCAGCACGGTGGCATGGTCTTTTCCTCCGATCTGTGAACCGATGGTAGCCAGGGAAGCTTTGGTAAGATTTTTCGAGAAGTACATGGCCACCTGCCTGGCCTGAACGATTTCCCGCTTGCGGGTACGGCTCTGGATCAGATCAATGGCAATATTAAAATAATCGCAAACCACTTTCTGTATGTAGTCGATGGATATTTCGCGCCGTGTACTCTTGATCAGCTTGTCGATCATCTGGCGGGCCAGGTCGAGGGTGATTTCTTTTTTGTTCAGGGTAGACTGGGCCAGAAGGGAAATCAGGGCGCCCTCCAGTTCACGGATATTGGTGGAAATGTGGGTGGCAATGTATTCCAGCACTTCTTCGGGCATATCGATACCGTCGTTGTATATCTTGTTCTTCAGAATAGCCATCCGGGTTTCAAAATCAGGGGCCTGCAAATCGGCCGAAAGTCCCCATTTGAACCTCGACAACAGCCTCTGCTCCAGTCCCTGCAGTTCTACCGGGGGTTTGTCGGAGGTGAGGACCAGTTGTTTACCCGACTGGTGCAGGTGGTTGAAGATATGAAAAAAGGTATCCTGCGTTTTTTCTTTTCCTGCAAATTCATGTACATCGTCGATGATCAGCAGGTCGATCATCTGGTAGAAATGGATAAAATCGTTCCGGTTGTTGTTTCTGACCGATTCCACGTACTGGGTCTGAAATTTGTTGGCATTGACGTACAGAACCGTCAGTTCAGGATGTTTTTCCTTGGCATGGATACCGATGGCCTGCGCCAGGTGTGTTTTTCCCAGCCCCGAATCACCGTAGATCAGCAAAGGATTAAAAGCGGTTCCTCCCGGTTTGTTCCCTACGGCATAACCGGCCGACCGTGCCAGCCGGTTGCATTCTCCTTCCACGAAATTGCCAAAGGAGTAATCGGGGTTCAACTGGGGGTCGACATGCAGCTTTTTAATTCCGGGGATGATGAAGGGATTTTTAATGGTGCCTTCCTCCGTTTCGAAGGGAATGGAAAGCGGCTTGTTCTTGAGTTCCGATTTGTTTTTGGTGGGATATCGTACCGTGTACGGCTTGTTATTGTTGTTGAAATGATTGTTTTCCATCACAATGGAGTACTCCAGCTTGGCATCGGCGCCTAGTTCCTTGCGAAGCGTCTTTTTCAGCAGATCGATGTACTGTTCTTCCAGGTATTCATAAAAGAAAGGACTGGGCACCTGAATGGTCAGGATATTGTTCTCCAGTTTCAGTGGAATGATCGGTTCGAACCAGGTACGGTAACTGATGGACGGTACATTATCACGGATGACTTTCAGACAATTTTCCCAGACAAGCTGATACTTGTTACTCATTGATTAATAGAATCTTACAGATTATACGTGGTTGCACAGAAGTAGAAGCAATTTTGTTAAAAAAATGCTAAAAAAAAAATCAAAATGCTGTTGTATTTGTCGAAAATCTCCTATTGCATTTATTATCATTCAATTAAAAATTAAAATTTTTTGTAAAAAATTTATATTATATAATTAATTGATTATCAAATTATTATGTGAAAACAGGTTAAAAACTTGAATGTGAAATGATTA
>DQWH01000026.1 GCA_011042635.1 Bacteroidota bacterium
ACGCACCGAATACGGATGGCACATCATTAAAAGGCTCGACCACCGGCCGGTGGGAAATTACGAATCGATGCAGAAGGAACTGGAAGAAAGGGTAGCCCGGGGAGACCGCCTGAAGAAAAGCCAGGCCGTTTTTGTAGAAATGCTGAAGGAAGAATACGGTTTTACCGAATTCATTGAGCATCTGGAACCTCTGATGAAAATAGCCGGTGACGGTTTTTTTAGTAACAGCGGCAACCAGGCAGAAGCCCCTGGAATGCAGGCCATTCTGTTCCGTTTTAACGGGAAATCATACACCGTGGCAGATTTTGCCGGACACCTGCAAGACCTTGCTTTCCATCCTGAGCAAATGGATGCCAGGTCATTCATCAGAAAATCGTACCATCAGTATGTATCCGAAAAGATTCTGGAGTATGAAAACAGCCGGCTGGAAGAAAAGTATCCGGAATTCAGGTACCTGATGCAGGAATACCACGACGGAATCCTGCTTTTTGAAATAACCGACCGGGAAGTATGGTCCAGAGCGGTACGCGACTCCGCCGGGCTGGCCGAATACTTCCGGCAGCACCGCAGCGATTACATGTGGCCTGAGAGACTGGATGCCAGTGTATTCAGGGCAGACCCCCCGGTAAACCGGTCCAGGATTGAAAAATTCCTTACCCGCCGGGGAGTCACCCTTGACTATCTTAACCGAAAACTCAGGCTTAATCCCGCCGACAGCCTTCTTATGGTGGAGCATGTGGTCTGCCTGCCGGAAAACACTCCCTGGCAGGGACCGGTGCAAACCGAACCAGGCGTGTACCAGGCCCGAATGAACGGGGAGCAGGTCTGGGTAAAGATCAACCGCATCCTTCCCCCTGAGCCCAAAAAACTGGATGATGTAAAAGGCCCGGTAACGGCCGATTACCAGGAATACCTGGAAGAACAATGGATAAAAGAACTGAAGAAAAAATACGAGGTTACCGTCAACCGGGATCTTCTGGAAAAAAGGTTCAAATAATTATGAAAAAAGCCATCATCGCCTTTTTGTCTGTCATTCTGCCTGCCGTATCGTGCGTCAATTACGAGCATACCAACGGGGAACAACCCGTGGCAAGGGTCCATAACACATACCTTTACCCTTCCGATCTTACCGGTATCCTGCCTCAGAAATATACCCGGACCGACAGCATACGCATCGTGGAAGGCTACATACGGAAATGGGTCAAAACCCAGCTCATGCTCAACAAGGCGGAAATAAACCTCACCCAGACCGACCTGGAGGAGATCCGGCGGCAGCTGGAACATACCCGGGCTTCCCTTACCATATACAAATACGAGCAGGAAATGATGCGGCAGAAAATGGACACCACCGTTACTGCCGAAGAAATCCGGCAATATTATGATGACCATTCGGAAAATTTTATCCTCGACCAGAATATTGTAAAAGTCACCTATATCAAAATTCCCGACGGGGCACCCAACCTGGAAAGGGTAAGAACCTGGTACCGATCGGAGGACAAGGAAGACCAGAATGCCCTTGAAAGCTATTGTTATCAGTATGCCAGCAAGTTTGATCATTTCGATGACGACTGGATTGCTTTCAGGGGAATACTGAATCAGCTTCCGGGAGAGATCAGCAACGAAGAATTATTCCTTCGATATAACACATCCATTGAAATGCGTGATTCATCATATCATTATTTTGTTGCCATCAGGGATTACCAGCTGGCAGGTTCGGAAGCCCCTGTGGAATTTGTTGACAAACGCATCAGGAACATCATTCTGAACAAAAGAAAAGTAACATTCATCAGGGAACTGGAAAACTCAGTGTATAACGAAGGACTGACAAGAAACGAATTTGAGATTTTTACACCATGAACATGAAAACCGTTTTGCGCGCATTATTTCTAAAATCGTTAATGTTGTTGATCTTTCCTGCCGGAATATTCGCCCAGGAAATCATGGTCGATCAAATCGTGGGAATAGTAGGCGACAATATTATCCTGCAATCGGATATCGAGAACCAGTATTATCAAATGCAGGCCCAGGGATATACCGGAAATGCCCGGCAAATGAAATGTGAGATTTTCGAAGACCTTCTGGTGCAGAGGCTTTTCCTGAACCAGGCCATGGTTGACAGTATCGAGGTCACCCCGGCCGAGGTGGAAAATGAACTGAACCGGCGTCTTCAGATATTTATCAACCAGATCGGCTCCCAGGAACGACTGGAGGAATATTACAATAAATCCCTTCTGGAGATCAAGGAAACCTTCAGGGAAGTGATCCGCGATCAGCTGCTGACACAGAGAATGCAGGCGGAACTTTCAAACGATATCAGCGTGGTCCCTTCGGAAGTGAGGGATTACTATAAACGGTTGCCGGCCGACAGCATACCGGAAATTCCTGAACAATATGAAATAAGACAGATTGTAAAGAACCCCAGGATCAGTGAGGAAGCCATTTTTGAAGTAAAAGAAAGGCTGCTGGAACTGAGGGAACGGATCGTCCAGGGCGAAAACTTTTCCACCCTGGCCATCCTGTATTCGGAAGATCCGGGTACCGCCATGAAAGGCGGGGAACTGGGATTCACCAGCCGGGGATCACTGGTCAAGGAATTTGCCGATGTGGCTTTCAGTTTGAAACAAAACCAGGTATCACAAATTGTGGAAACCGAGTTCGGGTACCATATCATCCAGCTCATCGAACGGAGGGGAGAACAAGTAAATGTAAGACATATATTAATGAAACCCAGAGCCTCTGAAGAAGCAAGCCAGAAAGCCATTGCCGTTCTCGACAGCCTGGCATCGAGGATCCGGATGGATTCCATCCCGTTTGAAACAGCAGCCCGCTTTCTCTCCGATGATGAAGACACCCGCCTGAGCGGAGGCATTATGGTAAACCAGTCAACCGGAACCACCCGTTTTACCCTGGAAGAATTCGATCGTCCCACCCGGCAGATCATACAAAACCTGAAGCCGGGAGAAGTATCCGATCCATTTGAAGCCACCGATGAAACCGGAAGGAAAATATACAAGATCATCCAGATAACCCGAATTATCCCTGCCCACCGGGCCAACCTGGACCTGGATTATTCCCTCATCCAGAATATGGCGCTGTCAGAAAAGAAAAGCCGTCTTCTGAACCAGTGGGTCAGGGATAGGATTGCCGAAACCTATATCAGGATTGATCCGTCTTTCCGCGACTGTGATTTCACCATCAAAGGATGGATCAGCGAAAGCCAGTGATTATACCTGACCCCGAACCGGACCGGCTTCTCTGCAGAGCCGGACTATTCAGCCGCTGCCTGAAGCTTTTCATCAGGACGCTCCCGGCATGGCTGTTGCTGACCGTTGGCACCCTGCAGGCTCAGGAAAAAACACGCATCGATATCCTGTACTCGGAAACCCTTCAGTTCGACCGGCGTATGGGAGAAAATTTCAAGCGGCTGGTGGGCAATGTGAGGCTCCGGCACGAAGAGGTGATCATGTTCTGCGATTCGGCCCACCTGTATGACCGGGACAACGAGGTACGTGCCTTCGGAAATATTCGTGTCAACCAGGGCGATACCCTGCAACTGTACGGCGACCAGTTGACCTACAGAGGAGATACCAGGGTGGCGAAGGTAAGGAATAATGTGGTGCTGCGCGACAGGGAGTCGGAACTGAAAACCGACCATCTGGATTTCAACATGAACACCAATATAGGATACTATTTTAACGGGGGTCGCATGGAGAACAAGGAAAACGTGCTTACCAGCAAACGGGGTTATTATTATGCCAACGATGAGATATTCTATTACAGTGACAGTGTGGTTATGGTCAATCCCGATTACACCATCCACTGCGACACCCTGAAGTACGATAGCCGTTATGCCACGGCATATTTTATGAGTCCCACCATCATTCGCGGGGAAGATCTTGATATTTACTGTGAAAACGGTTGGTACAACCTGGACCTGGAGCTCTCGCAATTCAATCAGAATGCCTTTATCAGTACCAGCGAGCAAATCATCCGGGGAGACAGTCTGTTCTACGACCGCGGAAACGGATTCGGGAAAGCCATAGGAAATATTGAGATCAACGACACGACAGAAAATATCATCCTCAGGGGACACTATGCGGAATACTTCGAAGAACCGGAAAGCTCCCTGGTCACTGATTCCGCCCTGTTTATCCAGTTCTCGGAAACCGATACCCTGTACCTGCATGCCGATACCCTGACCTCGGCAACCGATAGTCTGCAAAACCGCCTGCTCAGGGCTTTTCATAATGTACGAATGTACAGATCTGATTTTCAGGCTGTTTGCGATTCCCTGGCCTACTCCTTTTCCGACTCGGTGATCAGGATGTATCACAAACCCATCATCTGGTCGGACGAAAATCAACTTACTGCTGAATACATCCAGATCATGACCCGTGACCGGAAACTCGACCGCATGGAACTGAACCGGTCTTCCTTCATCATTTCGCAGGAAGATTCCGTCCGGTTCAACCAGATCAAGGGTAAAGATATGACTGGGTTTTTCAGGGAAGGGCAGCTGTATCTGATCAGAGTAACCGGTAACGGCGAATCAATATATTATGCCAGGGATGAAGCCGGCATTATCGGTGTGAATAAGGCGGTTTGCAGTAATATAGAAATCCGGGTGGAAAAAGGGAAAGTGCGGAAAATACGCTTTCTTAACTCACCCGAGGGTACATTTACCCCACCCTTCCAGGTCAGGCCGGAAGAAATGATATTAAAAGGATTCCAGTGGGCCGAAAAACTCCGGCCTGTTGATAAAAACGACCTGTTCAGGAGAAACAGGTAAAAAAACGGGGGCTACATGCCCCCGTTCACCTAACGGAATTAATATTCGTCTTCGTTAAAAAAGAAATCATCCTTGCTGGGATAATCGGGCCAGATATCCTCAATACTTTCGTAGATATCTCCCTCATCCTCTATTTCCTGAAGATTCTCAATCACCTCCAGGGGAGCTCCCGACCGGATGGCATAATCAATCAACTCGTCTTTCGTGGCCGGCCAGGGAGCATCTTCCAGCTTTGATGCCAGTTCTAAGGTCCAATACATATAGCAGGATCAATTTGTTTTACATAGTTCTTAACCGGTCGCGTTAAAAGCCTGCAAATATATAAATAAAAAATTCTTAATTACAAGCCCGGAGACCATGGAATTTCATCCGCGCCCATTTCGGAAGATAATTTCCTGGATAACACGAATAAATAATCGGATAACCGGTTCAGATAGGACATCACCCGGTCAAGGTCTTTGATACCGGCGCCCAGCCGGCCGGCATTTCTTTCGGCCCTCCGGCACACATTCCTGGTAATGTGGGTATACGACACCACCGGATGCCCGCCGGGAAGAATGAAAGAAGAAAGGGAAGGAAGGGTTTCTTCCATGGCATCGATCCGTTCTTCCAGAAAAGCAATATCACCCGCTTCAATCCGTGGGAGTGGCCGCCCGCAATCATCACAGTCAGCAGCCAGGAAGGAAGCACAGGTCATGAGCCGGTCCTGTATGCGCAGAAGATCCTTCCTGTGGTCTTCACGGATATCCTGATCCCTGATCAGTCCCAGCCACGATATCAGTTCATCGATGGTTCCGTATGCTTCAATCCGTTCATGATGTTTGGGCACACGTTTTCCGCCGATGAGAGAAGTCATCCCCTTATCGCCGGTTCTGGTATAAATTTTCATTTCCTGAGATTTTATGCCTTCCCCTTTTTCATACGCGCATTGGGCTGGTCCGATTCGATGTAACCGTCCATCAGCCGGATGATGCGGTCGGCGTGCCGGGCGATATCTTCTTCGTGGGTTACCACGATCACCGTGTTCCCCAGGGCATGGATTTCGTCAAAGAGATTCATGATGTCTACCGAGGTCTTTGAATCCAGGTTTCCGGTGGGCTCATCGGCCAGAATAATAGACGGATGATTCACCAGGGCCCTGGCCACGGCAACCCGCTGGCGCTGACCCCCCGATAATTCGGTGGGCCGGTGGCTGACCCGGTCGCTAAGACCCACACTCTCCATCACCTCAAGAGCTCTCTTCTCCCGCTCGGAACGCGATATCCCGGCATAAATCAGCGGAAGCGTGACATTTTCCAATGCAGTATAACGCGGAAGGAGATTAAATGTTTGAAATACGAAACCTATTTCCCGGTTTCTGATCTCGGCCAGCCGGTTATCGTCCATCTGGCTCACGTCTTTCCCGTTCAGAAAATAGGAACCCGAGGTAGGGGTATCGAGGCATCCCAGAATATTCATCAGGGTAGATTTTCCGCTTCCGGAAGGGCCCATGATGGCCACATATTCGTTCTTTTTGATTTCCAGAGTGATCGATTGCAGCGCCTTCACCACGATGGTCCCGATATGATAGTCTTTTACCAGATCAATCAGATGGATCAGTTTTTCCATTTTTCTGTGTATTTTGAGTTTACGAAAATAATCGAAACATATGTAATAAAAAAACAGAAAGCACAGGATCAGAACCTGATCCTGACATGCTCTCCCGGCAATCCCTTCCGCAGGAACACCACCCCTGCCCTGAACAGGTCAAGGCTCAGGGTAACTCTCGGATCGGCAATGATTTTTTTCCACGCCCGGGTCATAGCCCTGCTCCAGTAAATATCATCAAAAACAAGAACGCTTTCCTCTCCGCTCCGGCCTGTTATGGCATCAAAATATTTCAGAGTGGCTTCCTCCCGGTGGTTTCCGTCGATAAAAGCGAAATCTACCGTACCCATCTTTTCGAGCAATCCCGGCAGCTTTTCGTCAAAATCCCCCGTCATCACCTGTACAAATCCGTAACCCGCCCGCTCCAGGTTCCTTTTCGCCAGTTCTGCCAGCTCCTCACGCCCTTCCACGGTATAAAAAGGGATCTCTCCCGAAGCCGCCGCCAGGTAAAGGGTGCTGATCCCCCCCCCGGTCCCCAGTTCAAGCAGGGAACGCGGACCGAAATACTTCACCAGCCTGAACAACAATCTCCCCGTTTTCCGGTCCACCCCCATCATCCTGAGCATTTTCCCGGTTCTGATCGTCAGGTGTTTCCCATAAGAAGAACCCGCTCCGCGATCATCCGTAATCATAAGACCCGTTTCCCCCCCGGTTTTATTCCACAACGACTCAATTTTTTTGTATTCGGGGTACTTTTTTTTGTCGTTCAGCACCCGGGTGATCAGATCAAACAGAAAAGGGGAATGAATACCATGGCCGTACCGGTGCCTGCTGAAAAGCAAGTACTTCAGATAATTCCATCCATGCCAGACAGTTCGTTCAAACATACCGGTGCTTCCTGTTTTCCCTATTGGGGAAAGGGGTAAACCGCCAGCAAAATTACTTTTTTCCGTAAAGATATTTTTCGATATTTATTGCCGCAAACCCAATCGCATGCAAAACCTCTACCAGAGGGATATCAAATACCTTCCGGGAGTGGGCCCGAAACGGGCCGAATGGCTGGAAAAGGAGCTGAATATACGCACCTTTGCCGACCTCCTGTATTATTACCCCTACAAATATGCCGACAGGACCCGTTTCTACAAAATTTCGGAAATTCATCCCGACCTGCCCCATGTACAGATCAGAGGCCGGTTCACCCGGTTCGGGTTTGCCGGTGACCCCCGGCGCAAAAGATTCGTAGCCCGGTTTGCCGATGAAACAGGTAGCCTGGAGGTGGTATGGTTCCGGGGGCTCCGCTGGATACAGAATGCCTACCAAACCAACAGGGAATATGTACTGTTCGGCAAACCCACCGTGTTCAACCGCCAGATCAACCTGGTACATCCCGAGGTGGAAGAAGCCTCGGCATACGATAAAAGCCTGACCCGGGCCCTGCAGCCTTTTTACAGCACGACCGAAAAACTGAAAAACAACTTCATCAGTTCCAAAACCATACAGAAACTGATGAACAATCTGTTTGAACAGATAGGGCAGGATATACAGGAAACCCTTCCGTCCTACCTGCTGGAAGAAATGGGCCTGATTCCCCTGCGCGAAGCTCTGTTGAATATCCATTTCCCGGAGTCTCCCCGCCTGCTCAGCCGGGCCCGTTACCGGCTGAAATTCGAAGAACTTTTTCTCATCCAGCTCAGTCTGCTGCAGTCGCGGAAAATCAGGACACAGAACACCGAAGGGTTCGTGTTCTCCCGGGTGGGGGACTCCCTCAATGAATTCTACAAAAAACACCTTCCTTTTGAACTGACAAAAGCACAGAAGAGGGTGATCAGAGAGATCAGGAAGGATCTGGGTTCGGGCAGGCAGATGAACCGGTTGCTGCAGGGAGATGTGGGCAGCGGCAAAACCCTGGTGGCCCTGATGAACATGCTGATCGCCCGGGACAACGGTTTCCAGTCGTGCCTGATGGCCCCCACCGAGATCCTGGCCACTCAGCATTACCGTACCCTGAAGAGTTTCCTTGAAAACATGAATGTGCAGGTCGACCTGCTGACGGGATCGACCCGGAAAAAAGACCGGAAAACCATTCAGGAGGACCTGATTTCTGGAAAAACCGATATCCTGGTGGGCACCCATGCCCTGATCGAAGA
>DQWH01000124.1 GCA_011042635.1 Bacteroidota bacterium
GCACAGCGGATCATGATGCCGGTTTCCACCCTTGCCACCGAGACCTGCCAGTGGTGGGCCACAGGGAAATTTTATGCCTGGGAGGGGGTGGGATCATGCGTGGGAACCTGCACCCATGTATGGAACTATGAACAGGCACTCTCCAGGCTCTTCCCCGAGCTGGAAATGAACATCAGGGAACAAACTGACTTCAGTACATCATTCAGGGAGGATGGGGGCATCTTCACCCGGAACGGGGGAGGCAATGTCCACCTCGACGGGCAATCGGGTACCATCCTGAAATCCTACCGCGAGTACCTGATGTCAGACAATATCCTGTTCCTTTCCAGGAACTGGGAAAAGATCAAAAAGGCCACAGAATATCTTATAGAGCACGACGGGAACGGCGACGGTCTGATCGAAGGGCAGCAAAGGAATACCTATGACATCTCATTTATGGGTGCCAACTCCTATGTGGGTGGACTTTACCTTGCAGCGCTGAGGGCTGCTGAAAAAATGGCCCTGATCATGGATGATCCAGAATTCGCAAAGAAATGCAGAAAGATCTATGAATCCGGAAGCCTGCTCTCTTCAGAAAAAATTTGGAATGGGGAATATTTTTTCCAGGACGTGGATCTGGAAAAATACCCCAGGAACCAGTATGCCAATGGCTGTCTGAGCGACCAGCTTTTTGGCCAGACCTGGGACCACCAGCTGGGGCTGGGTTACATCTATCCCAAAGAACAGGTTAAAACAGCACTGGGGTCCATATGGAAATACAACTGGACCATGGATGTGGGGAAACATAACGAACTGTACGTTCCGGAACGTTATTTCGCCCATGCCGGAGAACCGGGGCTGGTCAATTGTACCTGGCCCCTGAGTGAGCATCTCAGGGAAAATGCAGTGAGGTACAGGAATGAGGTTTGGACCGGTATCGAATACCAGGTGGCGACGAATATGATCTACGACGGCATGGTGGAGGAAGGACTGACCATGGTCAGGGCCATCCATGAACGTTACAGCCCTGAAAAGCACAATCCCTGGAACGAGATCGAATGTGGTGATCACTATGCCCGTGCCATGGCTTCCTGGGGTGTGCTTATCGCACTTGAGGATTACTTCTATGACGGAAACAGGGGCCTGATGGCCTGGAACCCCAAAATCCAGAAGAATGACTTCAACGGGTTTTTTACATCAGCCAGGGGCTGGGGGAATATCATTCAGCAGAGATCAAAACAGGGACAACGGAATGCGATCGACGTGAAATGGGGAGAACTAAGCCTGAAACAGCTCGAGTTCGGGCTGGAATTCGAGCCCGCCGGTATATCCCTGATGGTGAACGATGTGCCGCAAAAATGCAGCTTCAGCTATGAAGACGGACATGTGGTGCTGGAATTCGATGAAGTAACCCTTCTTGAAAAGCAAAACCTGGTGGTCCTGATCCGCTGAAGATCATCTCGAACAAAAATATCATCCCAGAAATGAAAACAATGAAAATCCTGTCCGGTTCCCCGTTTGCCCTGGCTCTGTTTCCTTTATTGCCAGGCTGCCAGACCGACAAAGCCCCTTCGCACCCCAATTTCCTCATCATCCTGGTTGACGATCTGGGATACAACGATCTGGGATGCTACCAGACGAAGACAGAGGGGATCGTGACGCCTAATATCGACAGGCTGGCTGAGAACGGGATCCGGTTCACCGATTGGCAAAGTGCCCACAGCATCAGTGGTCCTTCCCGGGCTTCCATTCTTACAGGAAGATATCCGTCGAGATGCGGGTACCCGGTAAGCAGCAACCAGAATGCCATCATGCACTATGAGCACCTGGGTCTTCCCCAGGATGAAGTGACCATTGCCGAAATGCTGAACCCTCTGGGTTACCACACAGCTGCATTCGGTAAGTGGCACTTGGGAGAAAATCCCAAATTCATGCCAATGAGGCATGGATTTGATGAATATTTTGGTTGTATGCACAATTTCCCTGTAGGGGTCAAACCACAGGATATTTATGAGGGGGATTCCCTGGTGGGACGGGAAATCTACGAGAATATGCATGACAGGCTGACTGACCGGACCATCAAAACCATGAAAGAGGCGAAAGAGAACGGTGAGCCCTTCTTTATTTACCTTGCCCATTATCTGGTACACGGACCCTGGGAACCCTCGAAGGAATTTACCACCGAAGCAGAATGGGAAGCCAGGATGAGATTTGAAGGCAGAATGAACCAGACCGTTTTCCCTGCCATGGTGAGAGAAATGGACCACCAGGTCGGAAGGTTGCTTGATACCATGAGGGAAATGGGCCTCGACAGGGAGACAGTGGTGTTCTTCCTTTCAGATAACGGACCATGGCTCACAAACGATACCCTGCGATCGGCCGGCTGTGCCTGGCCCCTCAGAGGCAGTAAGTTCAATACCTTTGAAGGAGGACACCGTGTGCCTGCGATCGTTTCCTGGCCCGGCACCTTTGAACAGGGAAAAGTAACAGGTGCCACAGCAAGTTCCATGGATGTTTTTCCAACCATCGCCGCTCTGGCAGGGGCCCAACTGCCTGAAGGCCGGATCGTTGACGGGATGGACATCAGTCCTTTGCTCCTGGGTGAAGATATGCCCGGACTGAATGACCGAGAACTTCTCTACTACCATGCCACCAACCTGCAGGCCATACGAAAAGGCGACTGGAAACTGCACCTTCCGAGGTTGCCCCATCAATTGCATTTTATGGGCAGAAGGAATGTCGGCAGGGGAACCATCGATTCACTTGACCAGCCATTGCTTTTCAACCTTCAGGGGGATCTTGAAGAAGTGAATGATGTGGCCCAGGGATATCCTGAAGTGGTTAAGATGCTGGAAAACCTGGCAGCTGAGTACAGAAAGGAACTGGGGGATTGGGATGTGACAGGTACGGGGGAACATCCCCTGACGGTAACCAAAGACAGTATCATAAAACGACCCGTCAGAAGATAGAAAATGAAAACAACCCCATATATGATTATACGAACAATCCTTCTGGCAGGATTCATTTCATGTTCAGCCGGCCTGCATGCCCAGACCGCCAGGGATATCCATTATGGGAAAGACGACAAGCAGGTTCTTGATTACTGGAAAGCTGCTGATCCTGGTTCTCCAGTACTGATCTTTATTCATGGTGGGAATGCCTGGGCCGATAAGGCGGGTCCCTTTCTTGAGGCCGGTCCGGAGTACTTTTCAAAACGGGGATATGCCGCTGTTAACATCAATTATAGGCATCCCGGAAATGCTGGCTATCCTGACGCAGGTACCTGGCCCATGCCGCTCCGCGATCTTGCCTGTGCCGTGGCATATGTAAAACGGAATGTTGGTATGCTGAACGGAGACCCAAACCGGGTCATTCTCGTGGGATACTCGGCAGGAGGTTACCTGGCGAATGTGCACGGACATACCTTTCATATGGACATCAGGGATCCTCAGTGCTTGCATCCGCAGGACCTTTCTGTGATGGCTGTTGTCTCAATGGCAGCCTGGAGGATCGGGACAGAGAAAAAGACGCTTCCTCCCCCTGACCGGATCCGGTTCGACGATATGGAGGTCCTGAATTTTGTCAACAACAAAACGAAACCTGTATTTTTTATCCTGCACGGTACCAACGACCAAAAAGTAGGGTCAGTTGAACCCTATGTTTATTATCGTACTCTCAGGGAGAACAAGTACCCGGCCAGGATGAAGATCCTGGATGGCAAAGGACATGCCATCCTCTTCAATCAGCCCGGGGTATGCCGTGAGATCGAACTGTTCCTGGATGATCTCCTGGAGCATCGGCCGCTGACACCGAAAAGTTTTACCAGTGATGTAAAATTTGACCTGAACAGATCCGGTGGAAAGCTGAGGATCACCCTGCCTCAAAAAGTGAAAGAAGCGGTTACCGTCCGCTTCTTCAACGGGTCGAAACTGCAGGCAGGCGAGAATCAGATGTTCTCCGGCACACAAAAACAAATGCTGGTGGACATCCCCGATGAATTGAAAAACAGCCCGTATTTTTATGTCAGTGTATTCTCTGACAGTGTATGCCAGATCCTTGAAGTAGGTCCGAAACCCTGAATCATCGAAAATAGAAAACTCTGTCTGCCATGAAAAAAAACGCATGCCTAACATTCTGTAAACTTCTGCTGCTCCTGCTTGCCGGGAGCCTGACATCTGCCGTGGCCCAGAAGGCTGCGCACCCGTTCAACGGATATTATGAAGGAGATAACCTGGAGAGGATCGCATTTCCCCTTGGAGGGATCGGGGCAGGTATGGTCTGCCTGGATGGTACCGGCTCCCTCTCGCATTTGTCCATTGAGCACAAACCCGACATGAACAATTATCCTTACGCCTTTGCCGCACTTTATGTGAAAGGGGTGGAAAACGGGGCGAGGGTGATTGAAACGCCTGTTCCTGTCTGGAAATATTATGTGACCAATTCCAGCCGGGGAGGCAAAGGAACGAATTTCGGCCTTCCCCGTTTCAGATCAGGCAGATTCATTGCACGGTTTCCATTTGCCAGCCTTGAACTGGAGGACCAAGGGATCCCTGTTGAGGTAACTCTTACCGGCTGGAGCCCTTTCATTCCCGGTGATGCTGACAATTCCAGTCTTCCGGTGGGGGTCCTCGAATACACCTTCAGGAATCCCACGGATAAAAACCAGGAGATCATCTTTTCCTACCATGCACCTCATTTTCTTGCAGAACGTTCATTCGGCAGGATCACAGAAGCAGACAACGGATTTACACTCGTGGCATATGGAAATGATAATGTCAGTCCGAAAGCCTTTTTCAGGATCTTTACCGACCGGGAGGCGGTAGTCGACCATTCCTGGTTCGACGGACGGCCCCGTGATGCCTCTGCCATTCTCTGGAAAGACATTAGCAGGGGAAACCTCCCGGCCACTCCGCCGGTCAGGAAAAAGGCACTTGGCGCTTCCCTGTATGTGCCTGTGAGTCTGGATGCAGGAGAAGAAACCACCGTGAAGGTGAATTTCTGCTGGTATGTACTGCCTGATACCACCCTGAGCATAGGACGTGAAGGTTCAACTGAGATCTGCAATTGCGGGGATACCTGTCTTCCCGTCTATCCCTATTACAAGCCCTGGTACGTGGAACGCTTCAACGGGATTGACGAACTGACCCGGTACTGGGTAGAGCACGCAGATGTCCTGAGGCATAGAAGCAGCCTGTTCAGGGACGCATTTTATTCCTCCACCCTGCCTCCCGAGGTGATGGAGGCTGTAGCGGCCAATCTGACCATACTCAAGTCGCCTACCGTACTGAGGCAACATGACGGGAAACTCTGGGGCTGGGAAGGATGTGATGAAGAAAGAGGTTGTTGTTATGGTTCATGTACCCATGTGTGGAACTATGCACAGTCCATTCCCCACCTGTTCCCTTCCCTCGAAAGAACTCTGCGTGAAACGGAGTTTTTTGTAAGCCAGGATGTGGAGGGACACCAGGCCTTCAGGTCGAACCTTCCCATTTCCTGTGCCTCTCACAACAGGTACGCCGCCTCCGACGGACAGCTGGGAGGGATCATGAAAGCATATCGTGAATGGAGGATCAGTGGGGATACCGATTGGCTGCGCCGGCTGTATCCCAGCATCAAACAGAGTCTCGACTACTGCATTGCCACCTGGGACCCGAAACACAAGGGAGTGCTCGAGGAACCCCATCACAACACATACGACATCGAGTTCTGGGGGCCGGATGGGATGTGTACATCGTTTTACCTGGGGGCTCTTACTGCCATTATAGAAATGGGGAAAGAACTCGATAAACCGGTCAAATTCTATGAAGACCTGCTGAAGAAGGGCAAGAAATACATGGAAAAACAACTGTTCAACGGGGAATATTTTTACCAGCAGACCAGATGGAAAGACCTGGTAGCATCGGATCCTGTGAAAGTGGCTGAGGGAACCGACCAGGTGGATTATTCCGAGGAGGCCCTTGAACTGCTTGAAAAGGAAGGGCCCAAGTACCAGTATGGGACCGGGTGCCTGTCCGACGGAGTACTGGGGATGTGGATGGCAGATGTATGTGGCCTTGACGAGGTTATTGAAAATGAAATGGTGAAAAGTCATCTCCTGTCAGTATACAGGTACAACCTGAAAAAGGACCTGTCGCTCCATGTAAATACCCAGCGTCCGACTTATGCCCTTGGGAATGAGGGCGGACTGCTTTTATGTTCATGGCCACGCGGGGGAAAACCCAGCCTGCCCTTCTTTTACAGCAACGAGGTGTGGACGGGGGTCGAATACCATGTTGCAGGTCACCTGATGATGAAAGGGGAAGTAGAAAAAGGCCTGGATATCGTCAGGACCTGCCGGGAGAGGTATGACGGATCGGTTCGCAATCCTTTCAACGAGTGGGAATGCGGGTTCTGGTATGCCCGCGCCATGTCGAGTTACGGTCTGTTGCAGGCACTGACCGGGATACGTTACGATGCCGTATCAAGGACTCTGTACATTGATTCAAGGATAGGGAATGATTTTTCTTCTTTCTTCTGCTGCAAGGACGGGTTCGGCAATGCCGGCCTGCGCGGGGGAGTTCCTTTTGTCAAGATGAAATACGGGAAATCGGATATCGAGCATATCTATGTTTCAGGAAAAAAGATCAAATAAACCAAACCAGATGAAAAACAAATTTGTTCTTTCTTCTGCTGCGCTGCTGTTTCCAGGCGTATGTCTGGCAGAGGCCCCTGAAAAAAAATCCCTGCCCAATATCGTGGTCATTTTCATTGATGACATGGGCTATGGTGATGTGGGATGTTTCGGTGCCACGGGTTATGAAACACCGAACATTGACAGAATGGCCGGGCAGGGGATGAGGTTCACCAGTTTTTACAGTGGCAGTGCGGTGAGCAGTCCGTCAAGGGCCGCCCTTCTGACAGGTTGTTTTCCACCAAGGATCGGGATCACGGATGTACTCATGCCTGATGCCCGAATCGGTCTGAGCCCCGATGAGACCATCATCCCAGAGGTGCTGACTCAAAAAGGCTATGTTTCCGCCATCATCGGGAAATGGCACCTGGGTGATGCCGGGAAATTCATGCCCCTGCAACAGGGCTTTGATGAATATTTCGGTTTGCCCTATTCCAATGACCTGTGGCCGGTCCACTACAACGGAAAACCCGTAACCCGTGACAACTATTTGAAAGAATGGAAGCTGCACTGCAAGCCCCTCCGCTTGTTCGAAGGAAACGAACCGGTGGATGTGATCGAAAACCTGCAGGACCAGGACCAGCTTACCACCCGGTATACCCGGAGGGCTGTCGAATTTATAAGAAAAAACTGGGATAAGCCCTTCTTTTTGTATGTTTCCCACAACATGGGCCATGTCCCATTGGGAGTATCTGATAAATTCCGGGGAAAGAGCTCTCAGGGACTATACGGGGATGTGATGATGGAGATCGACTGGTCGGTGGGGGAGATCATGAAAGCCCTGAAAGAAAACGGGATGGAGAACAACACCCTGGTCATATTCACAAGTGATAATGGTCCCTGGCTGAACTATGGCAATCATGCAGGTTCGGCAGGTGGGCTCAGAGAAGGGAAAAATACGGTGTTTGAAGGCGGTTTCAGGGTGTCGTGTATCATGAAATGGCCTGCAGTGATCCCTGCTGGAACGGTATGCAACAAAATGGCTTCCTCTATCGATCTGCTGCCTACTTTCGCTGCCATTACCGGGGCCTCACTTCCTGAAAGGCCCATAGATGGAGTGAACATCCTGCCCCTGATGAAGGGGGATTTGGAGGCCGAACCCCGTCAGGTATATTTCTTTTATACGGACAGGGCATTGAATGCGGTGAGAAAAGGAAACTGGAAGCTTGTCCTTCCCCATACCTTCTACAGCAACAAGGGCTCCATTGTAGGTTCCGAAGGCTGGCCGGGTGTGATGAACATGACCCATACCCGGGGTGGACTGTACGATATGAGGAGGGACCCGGGCGAGTGGTATGATATGAGTGAAGTATACCCGGAGGTGGTGAAGGAACTGACAGAACTGGCCGACAGCATTAGCCTGAAACTTGGGGACAGCCTTTCCGACAGATATGGAGAAGAATGCCGGTCGCCTGGCAGGCTTGAATAAAATAGGGGAAAGAATTACATTTATAAGTTTATTGAACCGATTAAACAAATTATAACTCAAACAAAGAAAAACTAAATCATGAAAATTGATGAATTTATCCGTCGCCATCATCTGGCAATCGGAAGCGGCGTATTGCTGGGCCTGGGACTGGTGCATACCGGATGTGCCAACAAGGAAACCAGAAATCAGGAAAAACCGAACATCGTGATCATCTATGCCGATGACCTTGGGTACGGGGACCTGGGGTGTTACGGTGCCACCAAGGTGAAAACGCCCAACATTGACAGGCTGGCCAGCCAGGGACGTTTGTTCACCGACATGCATACCGCATCGGCGGTATCCACTCCTTCCCGCTATGCCCTGCTTACAGGGGAATATCCTTTCCGGGTTAAGTCATTTGGTCCGATATTCGATGAGGCTGAACTTATTGTCGATACTAAC
>DQWH01000087.1 GCA_011042635.1 Bacteroidota bacterium
GTCAGCTCACTTCAGGAGATGACATCAACCTGCTGGCCAACGATCCGTCGGGACACGGGGAAGGAGGCCAGGGGTGGTATGACCTGTCCATTGCCGTGGACCCGGAAGATTCGCAAACCGTTTATGTCGGCGGGATCAATCTGTGGAAAACGGATAATGCGGGTTACCACTGGGAACTGCTAACTTTCGGTTACCCCGAATGGGGCCAGTCGGACGAACCTTATGTTCATGTAGACCACCATGCCCTGGAATGGCATCCGCTCACCGGGGTGCTGTTTAACGGGAACGACGGCGGTATTTACCGTTCCAGCGAAGGCGGAGAAACCTGGGAAGACCTCAGCGACGGCCTCCATATCCTCCAGATATACCGGATAGGCTCGTCTCTTTCCGCACCCGGACGAATCATGACCGGAAGCCAGGACAACGGCACCTTTGCCAATTTTTCCGCCGGCTGGTCGGAAATGTTCGGGGGTGACGGCATGGAATGCATTATCCACCCCCTGGACACACTGATCCTGTATGCCTCTTTCCAGAATGGAAACCTGATCAAATCGTATGACGGGGGCCTTACCTGGTACAGCATCAAACCAGCCGAAGCCTCCGACGGCGTATGGATTACCCCGTTCGTGATGAATCCCCATAAACCCGATGTATTGTATGCAGGATATGATGAAGTATACAAAACAACCGACGGAGGATCGAACTGGAAGAGGGTGTCGACTTTCCTTCCGGCCGATGAAAGAATATATTCACTGGCCCTGTGCCACGCTCACCCCGAAGTGGTGTATGCGGCCAACCAGACCGATGTATGGAGAACGGAAAACGGAGGGGAATCATGGAAACTGATCAACAATAACCTTCCGCGACAATTGTCCAAACCGATCACCTATATTACGGTTTCACAGGAAGACCACAACACGGCATGGATCACCCTGGGAGGGTATGATTACCCCTTTAACGTAAGCAGGGTGTACATGACCCGGGACGGAGGGAAAAACTGGTTCAATTATTCAGAGAACCTTCCCGATGTACCCGTTAACTGCGTGGTATATGAAAAACATTCCAACGATGCGGTCTATGTGGGAACCGATATTGGGGTGTTTTACCGGAACGCTTCTATGGACGAATGGATCCCTTTCAATGAAGGTTTGCCCAATGTGATCGTGAACGAAATGGAGATCGATTACGCCAGAGGCAAGATCCTGGCCAGCACCTACGGAAGGGGATTATGGGAATCGGATCCGTACCCCGACAACAGCGGCGCCCTTTACGCAGCCTTTGCTGTCGACCGGATATCTTCCTGTGCGGAAAGCCCGATGCATTTCACCAGCCAGTCCAGCGGGGATATCGACAGCCTGCGGTGGGATTTCGGTCAGGATGCCTCCCCACCCACCTCCACCCTGGGAGAAGTGGATGTGACGTACCCCACGGCAGGACTAAGAACCATCAGTCTGACTGTTTACCGGAACGGGGAACAGGTTACGGAAACCCGGCCCAATTTTGTGAGGGCTGTAACCGACATCACGGTGCATGTTCTGCCTGAAGAAGGGATTATCCCGCTGGGGACAGGGATCACCCTGGAGGCGAGCGGAGCCGATCAGTATGTATGGACCCCGGCGGGGGGACTGGACTTTCCGGAAGAACCGGCGGTTTACGCTTCACCTGCCGAAGAAACCCTGTACACGGTAAAAGGCACCCAGGGGATCTGTGAGGACGAGGCCACCGTGAGGGTAATCGTTTACCCCAACGATAGTGTGTGCAACGCCGCCCCGCTGGAATGGGGGGAAAACGGTCCCTTTTACAACCACCGCGCTACCGTGGAAGAGAACGAACCATTCCCCGGCACCAACGGCGCCAATGCCTGTACTACGCCCCTGAAATGGTGCAATGAAGGCGGACTGCAGCATTCCGTCTGGTTCCGTTTCGAAGCCCCGGAAGGGGGAACCGTTTCCATCGATTCCAGGGGATTCGACAACCAGATCGCCGTGTATGATACCGAAAGCTGTGAAGATATTCTCCAGGGCCATGCCACCCTGATCGCAGCTTTTGACGATTATTACGATGATGCCGACTATTATGCGGCAGCTATTGAAAAGATGTCTGACCTGGTGCCCGGCAAAACCTATTATGTCCAGGTTGACGGCAGCGCAGGGGGTGTAGAGGGAGTATTCTACCTGAGCCTGTATGATTCGCCTCTGGATATTTACGATATTCCGGGAAAGGAAAGCAAGGGCCGGATCATTCTTTACCCCAACCCTGCCAGAGGTTCATTCACCCTGCAATGGAACGGCCTGCCGGAAGGAGAACATCTTACCGTGGCTGTGTATACACTGAGCGGAAAGCAGGTAACCCTGCGTAAGATTCCGCATCCCCGGAAAAACGGCTCTTACCCTTTCAGCAAGTCCCTCCCGCCAGGAATGTATCTGCTGAAGGTAGGGAACAATCATTTTTCAGCTCACCTGAAACTGATTCTGGAATAATTTCCCGGATATTTTATCTGTCATTTCCTGTCCCCTATTTTCCAAACCGGCGTATGTATCATTCCGAATGCCTGTTACATTCCATTATACCTGTCACAAAAATTCGCAACTACGCAGTATCTACGTAGATACTAACGTAGGTATCTACGTAGTTACCAACGTAGTTATCTCGTAGTTTAGAAATTCTCCGCAACGAAGGCATATCAGGGTCACCCCTGGAGAGTCTTCGCGGAGAATCAAAACGTCATAGGGACTATCATACCACACTGCCAGCCAGGTTTTACGCAGACCTGTCCGTCATAGCGCAGCGAAGATGGAACACGCACCGATATTCCGATTAGCCGATTCACAAATTCCGGCTCACCGGTTCAGACCTGCCTCAACCCTCCGTCTCAGCTTCGCTCCGCATACCGAAAATATCCCGGTCAAACATATACATGTTCTTTTCCCCCAGCAGGTTCAGTTTATCAAGGATATCCATCACAGACGATTCTTCCTCAATCTGCTCGGTCACAAACCACTGCACCCAGTTATGGGTAGTATAATCCTTTTCCTCCAGGCAACGTTCCACGATCTCATTGATCGACCCGGTAATAAACTGTTCGTGCTTGAGCACTTCGCTGAAGAGATTCTGAACCGACTCATACTCTTCCGGAGGCTTCTTAAAAGCAGGAATCACTGCCCTTCCACCCCTTTCATTGATGTAGGCAATGAACTTCAGCATGTGTATTTTCTCTTCATCGGCCTGGGCATACAGCCAGCGGGCGATTCCCGGATAGCCATGTGTTTCCGCCCATGAAGCCATGGCAAGATACAGAAGGGAGGAATAGCCTTCCCTTTCCACCTGCCTGTTGCAGATTTCTTCAATTTTTTGCGACAGCATAATCGTATTCTTTAAGATGATGTACTATGATAAATACCATGTTTTATAACAAAGAAAAGACGTTTATGTTCACATATTCCCGATGATTTCCGTTGCGAATTCTGAAGTTTTCAACAGGGTGGCTCCCTGCATCAGCCGTTCGAAATCATAGGTCACCTTTTTGGAAACGATGGTGCGCGAAAGGGCGGTAACAATGGAGTGGGCCGCTTCGTCCCATCCCATGTATTCCGGCATCATAACGCCGGAAAGAATTAATGAGCCGGGATTGACCTTGTCAAGGCCGGGCATATTTGGGAGCCGTTCCATGGGCGGCTTCAAAAACGGCATGACCGGTTTCATAATTGATATTGGCGCCAGGGGCAATCCCGATCCCGCCGACCATGGCAGCCAGGGCGTCGGAAATATAATCTCCGTTCAGGTTGAGGGTAGCGATCACCGGATTTTCATCGGGGAGGGTGAGTATTTGCTGCAAAAAGGCATCGGCTATGACGTCCTTGACGATCACCCTTTGATAGCCACCAGGTACCGCCGGATGGTATCAAGGGTTTCACCGGGCAGTCATTGCCCGGTTTCCCTGTAAGCTTCTTCTCCGGTCAGGATTTCTTTCCGGAGGATCTTTCTCTTTTTTCCCTAAGCTTTTTTCACGGCGGCATCAAAAACCCGCACCGAAGCAGCCCATATTATCCGGGCCCGTACTGTCTCCTTCGATAAAGGCGATTACCAACCGGTCAGGAACCTCCGGCTTACCCCCTTTCAGTTGTATCGTATCCCATATAAACAATAAGGAAATGACAGGTTAAGATGATTCGGAAAGCGCTTCATGCACCTGCTTGAGAAAATCTTCATTGTTAAAGGGTTTGGCCATAACACGCGAAGCGCCCAGGGTATGGGCGGCATTCAGGTAATCGGCCGGACTGATCCTTCCCCCTCCTGAGATGGCGATTATGGACGTGCCGGGATAATCGGAACGGATTTTCATGATGGTTTCGATACCATCCATATCGGGCATAATGATATCGGTAACCACCAGATGGATATCTTCCGTTTGCATGATCGACATTCCTTCCGCTCCGTTCTTTGCATCGAAAACACGGTAATGGTTTGTTTCCAGCAACTTCTTCAGCATCAGACGAAAATCGGTATCATCATCAATCAACAGTATTGTTTTGCTCATAGCTCTCTTTCTGAAAGTTATAAACGCTTCTACGGATAAAAGGTTCGTTTGGTTATCCTAAAAGAAGCCAACTGGATAATTCAGAAAAGCAAAATACTACTTTTTGACAAGAAAAGCTGAGATTCAGGCGAAAGGTTATGAAACAGGTTCCCGGTAAGGAAAAAACACCCTGAAGGTGGAGCCTTTTCCTTCTTCGGTATCCACGGTGATCTCTCCCCCCATGCTCTTCACAATACCGAGTGCCACCGAAAGACCCAGGCCTGTACCCTCTCCCACAGGTTTTGTGGTATAGAACGGTTCAAAGATTCGCCGTACTACATCAGGCGGCATACCTGTTCCATCGTCACGCACAACGAGCATCAGGTATTTACTTTCAGGCAGCTGAAAATACTTATCCAGCTCGGAATGGCCCGGTTCTAACCAGTCAAGGGCAATAGCCATCACACCACCTTTTTCACGCATAGCGTATGCTGCATTGGTACACAGATTCATCACCACCTGCTGAAGCTGGGTAGGATCTCCTGTCAGCGGAGGGCAGTCGCCTGCAATGCGCAACCTGACATTGATGTTCGGACTCAGGGAAGGCTTGAGCATTTCGAGCGATTCCCTGACAATCCGGTCGAAATAAACCGGTTCCATCCGGTGATCCACCTGCCGGCTGAAGGTAAGAATCTTCTTCACCAGATCCTTACCTCGCTGGGAAGCTTTCATGATCTGCTCCAGATCGCGTTGAGAGCCCGATTCTTCGGGCAATTCCTTCTTGAGCATATCGGTATATCCCATGATGGTTCCCAGAATATTATTGAAATCGTGGGCTATTCCGCCAGCCAGGGTACCGATGGTCTCCATTTTCTGCACCTGTCTCATCTGTGCTTCCAGTTTCGATTCCCTGGTAATATCCCTTTTTACGGCCACATAATTCACTACCAACCCGCTTTCATCCCTTACCGGCGAAATGGTGGCATATTCCTCGAAATGGCTTCCGTCCTTTTTCCTGTTAACGATCTTTCCTTTCCACACTTTCCCCCCGCTGATGGTTCTCCAGAGTTCGGCATAAAATTCATCGGATTGTATACCGCTTTTCAGTATTCCGGGGGTTTTGCCGATTACTTCGTTGCGTGAATAGCCGGTAACCTGTTCAAAAGCCGGATTGACATACAGGATGATCCCCTTGCGGTCGGTAATCATAACGGTTTCGGCCGATTGCTCAATAGCCGTAATCAGCCTTCGTTGTTCCTCCCCGGCTTTCTTCCTCTCGGAGATATCCCGCACAATGGCCTGAATATAATCCTCTCCTTTGAAGCAGACATTAGTCAGACTGACTTCCGTACAGAAATCATATCCATCTGCCCGCCGGTGCACCCACTCGAAATACTGCGGACCTTTCCGGATGGTGTTTTTCATTTTTTCATAGGAAGAGGTAGTGGATGGTCTCCCGTCGGGCTGGTGTGTCGGGGAGAAGCCGGCCGGTTCCATACCCAGGAATTCTTTTTTGGAAAAGCCGAACATGCGAAGGGCCTCCCGGTTGCAATCAAAGACCATTCCGTCTTTCAGAAGGAAAATGGCATCGTTGGCCGTTTCAAAAACGGTTCGGTAGCGGACTTCGCTGTCGCGCAGCCGTTCTTCATTGTGTTTCCGGATAATGATGGAGCTTACCTGCCCGCCCAGCCGGAAAAGCCGGTCAACTTCCTCTTTTTCATAGGGTTTCCCGCGTGTGTGGACCATAACACCCACCGGTTCGTTTCCTACGTACAGCGGACAAACCAGAACCGCCATGATGTCGAGCGCTTTCTTTATTTTCCGGAGCGTACTTTTTGAGGGAGTTTCCAAAAAATAGGAAAAAATGATCTTCAGTATGACTTCTTCTTCTGTAATCTGGACCGGTTTCTTTTTATTCAGCGCATCCAGGTATGGGTGGGATGATTTCAGAGGTATACGCACCAGATGGGATTTTGCCGGAGGTTTCACACCGGCTTCGGCAGCCACATCTCTGGCGCCTATTCCCATATATCCGGATATCAGCTCATCGTGGTTTTCGGATAACAGGAAAACACTGACCCCTTTCCCGGAGAAAATCTTCCGGGTTTTTCGGGAAAGCATTCCCAGGATTTGTTTCAGGGACTTCCCCTTGTTCACGGCATTGTTCAGATCGTTGATCAGGCTCAGGTCTTCGGTTTGTTTCCTGATCATAATCTCGGCTTTTTTACGGTCGGTGATATCCCTGAATATCCCTCCCAACATAAACCCCCTGGATGATTTGATGGGGAATACCGATGACTGGATAAACAGTTTTTCCCCGTCCCTGAGGATTTCCCTCTCTTCAATTCGGTAAAACCAGTCGGCTTTACCGGATTTGAGGGCCTCTTCCGTTAAATTCCTGTATTTTGAAACATTTTTGTGATATCCCATGATCCGGTTGAAGTCTGCATGAAGATCCCACACATATCTGTGAAGCACCTGTTCTTTCCTTATGCCGGTAAACAATTCGATTCCGGTATTCCACTCCACCACTTTCCCGGTTTCATCCACAATGATGATCCCTTCGGGAGTTTGTTCAATGAAGCTTTTGAATTTCATTTCCGAAACGAGCAGGGCTTCTTCTGTCTTTTTCCGGCTGGTGATATCTCTGAGAACAATCAGTTCGGCATTTTTCCCCTGAAAACGGGTAAAACCAACATTCACTTCTATCAGCAGTTCGGTCCCGTCCTTTTTTTGCAAAACGGTTTCATACAGACTGGGAATACCCTGTTCCTTATTCCTCAGTTGATACATCTCAACCACTTTTTGACGGTAACCGGGATGAATGAACCGCTCGAAAGGCTGTTCCATCACCTCTTCCATGGAATACCCCAACAGCTTCAGCAGATGGCTGTTGGCAAAAACCACCTTCCCGGAAACCAGGATAACGATCCCGTCGCGGGCATTTTCAACCACCGTACGGTATTTTTTCTCGCTTTCGCACAGGGCCTGCTCGGCTCTTTTCTTCTCGGTGATATCTACCGTATTGACCACCGTATGGGTAATCTCTCCCTTTTTGTTCTTGTACGGAAAGAAGGATACCTCAAAACAACGCAACCCGTCTCTGGGGGTTTCAAACCAAGCCTGATAATGTATCTCCTTGTTTGCAAATGACTGATCCAGATTTTTCTTGATCTCCTTGCGGAAATTTTCTTCTCCCCATATTTCCGAAAGTTTCTTTCCAATGATCTCTTCACGCACCAGGTTGTGTGCCGAACAGAAGGCATTGTTAATGGCTTCGTAGGCATAGTCGCGGTTTACCAGCGAAAGGAAATTGCGGGAACTGTTCACGATAAAATCATACCGGCTTTTGATCTCTTCGGCGGTTCTGCGTTGTTCCTTTTCAGACTTTTCTTCCAGGGCACGTTGAATGGAAGGGATCAACCGGGCAAAATGGTTTTTCAGCACATAATCGGTAGCCCCCCGTTTAAGGGTTTCAATGGCCAGCTCCTCTCCTATGTTCCCCGAAACAATGATAAACGGCGTAGTGGGCGCCATTTCCCGGGCCATTTCCAGTGCCGACATCCCGTCGAAGGCAGGAAGGGCATAATCGGAAAAGATAATATCAAAATGATCCGTTTCCAGGGCTTTTACATATTCCCCGCGGGTTTTAACATGCACCAGGTCGAAATCGATATTTCCTTTTTGCAGGGCGGAAGAGAATATCTGTACGTCGAAATCGCTGTCTTCCAGATACAGAAAGTGATAAGGTTTACCCATATTAGTAAAATCATGTTTTTTCACCTGTCAGGCACTGCCTGTAACATATCAC
>DQWH01000105.1 GCA_011042635.1 Bacteroidota bacterium
AGCAGGTCCTTCGGTTCGATCGACAGGGTGGCCCGGGTTTCGCTCTTAACCTCCACATTCAGGATGGAAGGTCCGAATTTCTGCCGGGTGCTGGCTATGAAAGTTTTCGTGTCAAGCATGGGCTTTCTCGGTTTTTTTCTTCTCGATGAGTTGGACAATTCCTGAGATGATGGCCTCGGGTTTGGGCGGACAGCCCGGTATATAGGCATCAACCGGGATAATCTGATCCACCGGCCCTGCAAAGGGGTACCCTCCGGCAAAGATCCCGCCGGTGCAGCCGCAGGCTCCGATGGCCACCACCAGGATGGGTTTGGGTGCCTGCCGGTACAGTTCCAGCAGTCTTACCTTGTCTTTCTGGTTGATCGAACCGTTTACCAGCAACACATCCGCATGGCGGATGCTTCCCACCAGCAGCATGCCGAATCGTTCCACATCGTACCGTGGTGTGAGGCAATCGAGGATCTCGATGTCACAGTTGTTGCACGAGGCCCCGCCGAAATGGAAGAGCCAGAGCGATTTTCTGAATATGAAATCTTTGAATGCCAATGCAGTATTTTTTTAAATTCCCAATGCAATCAGTATGAAGGCAATAATCACCAGCAGGTTCATGTACAGGAAAAAGAATTTCATGGCCTGATGGATCTTAAGGCGGGGGTTGGTATTCCTGATCAGGGTCAGGAGCAATACCACACCCAGTATTTTGAGCACTGACCAAAGAATATGGATCCCGTCCCAGTGCAGTCCGTTCATGAACAGGGCGGCCAGGAAGGCCGGCAGGGTCAGGAACAGGATGTATTTCGACAGCTTGATCAGTGCGTAGCAAATGCCCGAATATTCGATGAAGCATCCGTGGTTGATCTCTGTTTCCGCCTCGGCCATGTCGAACGGTACAAGTCCCAGCTTGGCCTGTATGCAGAAAACCGCCGGTATGAAGAGGAGAATCCCCGACACACTGCCGATTACTGCTCCTCCGGTTTCCTGTGCCATCAGCAGGTCGGTCATTTTGATCGACATACCCGATTTGAGGATTACACCGGCTACTACCAGCAGAAAGGTCAGATCATAACTCAGGATCAGCTTGATTTCCCGTGATGCTCCCATGGCTGCCAGGGGATTTCCCGAGGATAAGGCTCCCAGAATATACATCAGCGAGGGAATGGACAGCAGGTAAAAGATCACGATCAAATCGCCCGAAAAGCCCGTATGAAACCCGAACATGGGCAACAGAATAAGGACACAGGCCACGGTGGCTCCGAATACGGCCAGTATCGGTGCCAGAAGGAACATTCCCCTGGAACCGTTTTCCGGAAGAATGGTTTCCTTTACCAGAAGGAGCTTCAGAAAATCGTAATAAGGCTGCAGCAGGGGAGGTCCTTTGCGGAACTGCACCATAGCGGTTATCTTGCGGTCGAACCAGGAAAGAAAGCCTCCTGCAACGCCTGCAAAAAGCAACCCGGGATAAACCAGAAAATAGAACAGGTCCTTTAACATGGGTGTGTTACTTTAAACGTTCCAGATATATTCCTTCACCATTACCTTGTCATTCAGCTTGTAAATATGATTCTCCGGGTCTTCTTCCCCGTTGTAATAGCTCACGGTGCCTTCCGGACATGCCCTGATAAAGAGGTTCAGCTCCTCGTCGTTATTCAGGTCGTATACCTGTGCAGGCGGCTTTTTTTCGAACAAATCGTCCATCAGGGTGCCGAAGGGGCATATGGCAATGCACGATTTGCAGCGCACGCACAGGTTGATATTTCTGACCACCCTGCCGGTATCGTCTTTTTCAAGGGCTTCCGCCGGGCAAACCTCGATGCAGGGGGCTTCCAGGCAGCGGCGGCAGGTGAATGAGAAGATGGCTTCTTCCCTCACAGACCGGAGTCCTTCCCGGACGGATCCCGGGGAATATTTTCCGTCGACTTCCATGGCGGGGAAGTCGCGTATTTTGATCAGGTCGATCAGGATCTTCTTGTTCATTCCTATACAATATTATTTTATGCCCATATATCGGGCTGGTCTTTGATCTCATCATAGGTGAATACCGGCCCGTCCTTGCACACGAAGTATTTCCCCATGGTGCAATGGCCGCATTTTCCCAGGCCGCACGACATGTTCTTTTCCATGGAAAGAAATATTTTATTTTCCGGGAATCCCATCTCCAGCAGCTTGAAGGTTCCGAACTTCATCATGACCGGAGGGCCACATACCACGGCCACCGCATTCGGAATGTCAACCCGGATACTGTCGAGCAGGACGGTGACCACTCCCACGGCTTCTTCCCAGGTTTCATCGGGCTTGTCCACGCTGCGTAACACTTCGAATTTTTCAACACTTCGCAATTCGTTTATGAAGGGCTTGTAAATACATTCCTCCGGTGTTTTTGACCCGTAGCACAGGGTAACCTTCCGGAATTTATCCTTTTCGGCCATGAGGTTATACAACAGCGACCGTATGGGGGCAAATCCGCATCCTCCTCCCAGGATCAGGATCTCTTTTCCATACATTTCTTCCAGGGGATAGCCCCTTCCGAACGGGCCCCTGATGCCCACCCGGTCGCCTTTTTTCAGGCGGTGAATGTATTCGGTTACATAACCTGTTTTCATGACAGTCACCTCCATCCTTTTGGTTTCCAGGGGGGAGGAAGAGGGGGTGAAAGGGGCTTCGCCTATTCCCGGAATGGTGAGCTCAATGAATTCGCCCGTCTTGAAAGAAAATTCCTCGTCGGGGATCATGGCAATGGTTTTGATCGTGGGCGATTCATCTATTACCTTTTCTACCGTGGCCGGCAAAGGAGTATACATATTCCGGGCAGGCTTCCGGGTTTTTGATCTGGTTCTGGCAGTTGCTTCCGGCATGGATGGAAGAATTAGGTATTAAGTTCAACAAACAGTTCGTTTTTATTGATCCTGCCGATACAGGCTTCGATGCATCGTCCGCAACCCGTACAGGCCAGGGTGTTGTATTTTTCCGGTCTCCACACATATTTGCACAGGTAGCGGTTCCTGAAACGGGCGGCTTTCGAATGCAGGGGGTCTTCCCCGGCCGCTACCCGTTCGAAGGCAGGATGCTGACAGGTATCCAGGCTGCGTATTTTTTCAAATTCCGGCCGGTCGATTAGCAAAAAACAGGTGCAGGTGGGGCAGATGCTGGAACAGGCCCCGCAGCTAACACAATCGGCGGAATATTTTTCCCAGATATCTTCCCCGCTTTTCCTGATCAGAACACCTGTCCGTTCATATCCCGGGAGCTGGCTGTTGCGCTCTTCCAGTTCCTTTTTCAGCTGCCCGGATTTTTCCCGCACGGGGGCCATCCGGCTTTCGTCGGTTTCCTTTGCATCTCCAGCCATGTACTCCCGCACAAATTCCTCTCCTTTTTCGGTAAGTACGGTCAGATACATATTCCCTTCGTGGGAAGCAAGCCTGATATCTGCGTATTTTTCAACGGCGGGACTGACTCCGTACGTAGTACAATGGCAGTGTTCCTGGGCTGTGAAGCAGTCTGTCCCTATCAGCAGGGTGTTTTCCCTCCTGTCCTGGTAGTAAGGATCCACATATGGTTCCTCCAGATAGAACGTATCGAGCATTTCCAGCCCCGCCAGGTCGCAGGGGGGAATCCCCAGAATGATCCTTGGGATTCCTTCCGGTTCCCTGACAACATTTTCCTTAACGGGAAGAAAAAATGTTTTGAGCGGACTTGCCGGCTTGGCCGTATTATAAATAATGTGGGAGATGTCCTGTTCCTGCTCAACCAGTACGTAATCCTGATGGTTTTCCCTGATCACCGGTGCATAAAGGAGGTATTTGCTGATCGCCCGGTTTAGGACCTTATCCCAGTTCTCATGAGAAATGAGATAATGTTTGGTCATGGTTATGTTATTATTTTCACAAAAAGTGCAATTAAAATTAAACAGGTACTTGCCTCATGTCAAGTTTTTTTGTACTTTTCGTTACAATAAAAACAAAAAAAATTTTAAAAGTAATTAAAATAAATACAGCATTTATAGAAATATTGAGTGATTTAAAACATTGTGCCTTTTTTGGAAAAAAAGTAAAAAATGTTACAGAACATATTTATTCGGATGGTACCTCTACCTGATTAATATGTGAAAATAAGCACAATAATATGCAGATACGGAACAATATCCGCCGTTTGCTTCAGTACCGCATGTGCCTGATCCGTTTCAGGGAGCTGGGTTTTGAAAGGGTTTATTCTTACAGCCTGGGAAGGGAAGCCGGGGTTAGCCCCGAACAAATCCGGAAGGATTTCTCCCGGTTCGGTATCAAGGGAAACAAGCGGGGAGGATACCTGATCAGTGAACTGCTCGATTCCCTGAACTATATTTTCGGGAAAAATGAACTCCAGGATGTCATACTCATCGGGGTGGGAAACATTGGAATGGCTCTTGCACGGTACAACTGCGGCTTCTTCAAGAGAAGAAAATACATTGTGGCAGGTTTCGATATAGATCCCTCCAAAATCAGGAAGATCAACGAAATCCCTGTTTTGCCTATGGAGGTTATGCCCCGCTTTGTAAAGGAAAACGGAATTACCGTGGGTATCATGGCCGTTCCTGCTATTTCCGCCCAGGAAATCTGCAACATGCTGGTGAACGCTGGCATTAAAGGAATTATGAACTTTGCCCCCATCGTCCTGAAGGCTCCCAGGGAAGTGGTGATCGAAAATATCAACCTGTGCAATGTGCTGGAAAGTGTGATCTATTGTGCCAATTATGCCCGGGATGACCTGGGAGTGCTGGAATGCTGAAGCTTTCTTCTCACGGATTATTCGCGTTGCCGGTGGCAACGAAAAATATGAATGGATGGATGCGGAATGTCCATCGAATAAGCGTGCCGGAAATAATATACTACGTAGATAACTACGTAGTTATCTACGTAGACAATATGTTTGGTGACTTGCGGCTTTATGAGTGAATGCAGATCGGTAACCCGGGAAATCAGAATTACCGGACTGGTGCAGGGGGTGGGTTTTCGCCCCTTTGTATACAGAATGGCCCTGGAACACGGTATACGTGGTTTTGTAAAGAATACCAATTCCTGTGTGCTGATCAGGGCCAGTGCTTCCCCCGGCGAACTGGACAGGTTTACAGAATCCCTCCGCCGGCAGGCACCTCGGGTAGCCGTGATCGAGACACTGCAGTGGAAGGATATACCCCCGACAACATTCGATGATTTCAGTATTGCTTCCAGTGACGATCTTTCGGAAGAGGTGACCCGCGTGAGTCCCGATATTGCCGTGTGTGATGAGTGTCTGGCGGATATGAAAAACCAGCCCGGGCGTATCGATTACCCTTTCCTGAACTGCACCCATTGCGGTCCCCGTTTTACCATTGTGAAAGGCCTGCCTTACGACCGCTCGCGGACCACCATGGATGTATTTCCCATGTGTTCCTCCTGCCGGAAGGAATATGAGGATATCACCGACAGGCGTTTTCATGCACAACCCGTGGCCTGCCGGGAATGCGGGCCTGTTTTCACGCTGGTTCTCCCTGGAAAGACCAACACCCGGTTTCAGGAAATATTGGGAACAGCCTGCCGCATCATCGACGGGGGAGGGATCCTGACCATCAAAGGCATGGGAGGCTTTCATCTGGCATGCAATGCCCTGGACCAGGAGGCTGTTTTGCGCCTGCGAAACATGAAGATAAGGGAGGCCAAGCCCTTTGCCGTCATGTTCCGTGATCTGTCTGCCCTCAGGCAATATGTGGATGTGACCGCCAAAGAGGTGGAAGAACTGACTTCGTGGCGGCGGCCGATCGTAATCATGAAAACCCGGAAAGAACTTGCCGGGGCCGTCAGTCACGGTTTTCGAACCACCGGGGCCATGTTGCCCTATATGCCGCTTCACTACCTGCTTTTCGAAAAACTGAAAACACCGGTGATCGTTCTTACCAGCGGAAACCTGGCCGACGAACCCATTCTTACCGCTAACGATGAGGCCCGCCGCATCATGGGTCCCCTGACAGATGGCGTGCTGGATTACAACCGCGAGATCCACAACCGGACTGATGATTCGGTGGTGATGGTAGTGAGAGAAATGACCCGGATTATCAGGCGTTCCCGGGGTTATGTGCCCAATCCCATTGAAACGAAGTGGAATACCGAGGGAATTTTTGCCGCCGGGGCCGAACTGGTGAACTGTTTCGCAGTGGGGAAAGGCCGGTCGGCGATCATGAGCCAGCACATCGGCGACCTGAAAAATGCGCCAACGTATGATTTCTACCGTGAAAGCGTGGAACGTTTCTGCAACCTGTTCCGGGTGAAACCCGCCCTGGCAGCATGCGATATGCACCCCGATTATCTTTCCACCGGTTATGCACGTGAACTGGGAGTGCCTGTAATTAGTGTGCAACATCACCATGCACACCTGGCATCGGTAATGGCCGAACACGGCCTTACCGGGCCCTGCCTGGGGATCTGCTTTGACGGTACAGGATACGGAACCGACGGGCACATATGGGGCGGCGAGTTCCTGCTGGGAGAGCTTACCGGGTTTGAACGGAAGGCCCGTTTCAGGTATGTTCCCGTACCGGGTGGAGATGCCGCAACCCGTGAACCCTGGCGTATGGCCCTTTCATACCTTCTGGATACTTTTGGGGAGGAGGTACGGGAACTTCCCATTTCCTGGATCAGCGAGATCCCTTCGCAACGCTTCGATCTGATCATTCAAACCTGGCAGGGACGGGTGAATGCTCCTCTCTCATGCAGTGCGGGAAGATTGTTCGATGCCGTATCGGCCCTGCTGGGTATCTGCCGGTACAGCGGTTTTCATGCAGAAGCCCCCATGCGGCTGGAAAATATGGCCGGAAAGGCTGAAGGTCCTGCATATTCCTGGCATGGTGAGGAAGAGATCGATTTCCGAATGATGTTCAGGGAAATGACCCGGGATGTGGTTGAAGGGGTTCCGGTGAGCCGGATCGCCTCCCGTTTTCATTATACCCTGATCCGGATGACAGCCGATGTGACGGAAAAGATCCTTTCCGGTACGGGCCCCCTGCCCGTTTTACTCTCGGGAGGCAGTTTTCAGAACCGTTTGCTGCTGGAAGGGGTGGAAATGGAACTGGAGGCAAAAGGCATCGGGGTGTACAGCAACCTGCACGTACCGGTAAACGACGGAGGCATTGCCCTGGGCCAGATGGTGATTGCTGCTGCCAGAAGGGAAGCCGGGATGCTATGAGTTATGAGACGGCAGCCCGTGGTTTTTTCTGTACCCTAACATATCCGGGGCAACTGTTCCCCCGAGATCATGTCTACGATCCGGGTGCTTCCGATAACGGTTTCCATTTCCACCAGCGTGTCGCGACTATCGAGCACCTCACCTATACAGGCAGCATCCTTTCCCAGCGGATCGGCCCGCATGATTTTCAGTACCTTCTGTTCATCACCGGGATCGACTATGAGCAGGAGTTTTCCCTCGTTGGCAATGTACAGGGGATCGAGGCCAAGGATTTCGCAGGCACCCTGCACGGCTCCGGCCACCGGGATGTCCTTTTCCCTGATCATGAACCGGTAGCCGCATGAACGGCTGATCTCGTTCAGGGCACTGGCCACTCCTCCCCGGGTGGGGTCGCGCATCACCCGGATCCCGGCCCGCGAAGCCATAATCTTTTCCACCATATGGTTCAGGGGAGCGGTATCACTTACAATGGGCGATTCAAAATCCAGGCCGGTTCGGGTAGACATGATAGCAATGCCGTGTTCGGCAATTTTTCCGCTGAGAAGAATTTTGTCGCCCGGACGACATGATGCAGGCGACACCTCCGTTTCCCCTTCGATGATCCCGATCCCGGAGGTGTTGATAAAGATCCGGTCGGCTTTTCCCCGGTCAACTACCTTGGTGTCGCCGGTGATTATCTTTACCCCGGCCCGGTCGGCTGCTTCCCGTACCGAACAGATGATTTGCCAGAGCACCTCCATTTCCAGTCCTTCTTCCAGGATTAATCCCAGGGAAAGATACAGAGGCCGGGCCCCGCAGCAGGCCAGATCGTTCACGGTGCCGTTTACGGCCAGTTCGCCGATATTTCCTCCGGGGAAAATGATCGGCTGGATGACATAGGAATCCGTGGAAAAGGCGATCCGCCTGCCTTCGAGGCGGATCATAGCCCCGTCGTGCGACAGGTCGAGCCAGGGATTGCTTAGGAGGGGCCTGATCATTTTTTCAAACAGCCGCGCCGACAGTTTCCCGCCTCCTCCATGGGCCAGCAAAACCCTTTCATAATCGCTGATGGGAACAGGACAGGACGGCAAACCCCGGATATTTTTCTCTTTTTTTCTCAAGACCTGTTA
>DQWH01000135.1 GCA_011042635.1 Bacteroidota bacterium
CATCTGTATGTGGCTTCCATGCACAATACCATGCTCTTTTTCACCGAAAAGGGAAGGTGTTACTGGCTGAAGGTATACGAAATTCCGGAAGGAAGCAGAACCTCGAAAGGACGGGCCATACAGAATGTGATCAACCTTAATCCCGACGACAAGGTAAGGGCATACATCCATGTGCGTGACCTGTCGGACAGGGAATACGTGAACAATAACTATATTGTTCTGGGCACCCGCAAGGGAGTAATCAAAAAGACTGTTCTGGAAGCCTATTCCCGGCCAAGGCAAAACGGGATCATGGCCATTCAGATCAGGGAAGGCGACAACCTGATTGAGGCAAAAATGACCAACGGAAACCATGAAGTGATCCTGGCGGTAAAATCGGGCAGGGCCATTCGTTTTCCGGAACATACCGTCAGACCCATGGGAAGGGTTGCTTCGGGTGTTCGGGGCATTACCCTTTCAGGACCCGACGACGAGGTAATCGGTATGGTATGCGTGGAAAACGAAAGCGAGGATATCCTGGTGGTATCGGAAAAAGGCTATGGAAAACGTTCCAGGCTGGGAGATTACCGGATCACCAACAGGGGAGGCAAAGGAGTGAAAACCATCCGCCTCACAGAAAAAACCGGTCGCCTGATCGCATTGAAAGGAGTCACCGACACAGACGATCTGATGATCATCACACGGATGGGGCTGGCCATTCGCCTGGCCGTATCGGAGCTGCGGGTAATGGGCCGTACTACCCAGGGTGTGCGCCTGATCAATCTGAAAGAAGGCGATTCTATTGCTTCAGTGGCTTATGTGGATGTGGAAAACAACGGGGGGGAAGCTGCAGAACCCCTCGAGGAAGAACCGGCGGAGGAAGTGGAATAGCCATTTTAAACGGCCTGATACCATTTTTTAAAAGAGCATACAGGTGTTTTTGAGAAAATTATTAATTTTGAAATCTGATAATCAAATCTTTTAAGAGAAAATGACTATGAAAAATTTAGCCTTCATTCTTTTACTGGCGGTAATTCCCTTGACTTCATGTGCTCAAAAGGGTAAAGTAACTTCAGCACTGAACTATGTGGAAGCGGAAGATATTGAAAAAGCCCTTGAAGCCATCAAAGTCGCCCAGGAAAATGAAAAGACAAAAGACTGGTATAAAACGTATTTCGCAAAAGGGCGTGTATATCAGGTGATGTACGAAACGGGGGATAAGGATATGATAGAAAAGGCCGGCGATCCGCTGGAAATTGCCTACAAAAGCTATCAGAAGGCCAAGGAACTCGATGAAAAAGGCAGGGTTGAAAAACAGATCGACCTGTATTACCAGTCTCTGCTGAATGATTTCCTGAACCAGGGGATTGAAGCTTTCAATGAGTCTGACTTCGAACAGGCCTACAAATCATTCATTTATGCCCAGAAAGTAGGAGAGGAACCCATCTTCCAGGGTGGAGTGGATACCAGCATTATCTATAATGCCGGGCTGGCAGCCTACAATGGCAAAATGTATGAAAAAGCCATTGAGTGTTTCGAAGAAGTGGGAGAAATGGGATATGAGGAAGGTACTCCGTATATTCTGATCAAAAATTCCTATATCGCCATAAACGATTCGGCCAGCGCAATAGAAGCGCTTCAGAAGGGTTTTGAAATGTTTCCTCAAAATGAAGGAATACTGATCGAACTGATCAACTATTATCTGATGTCGGGAGCCGATGATGAAGCCCTGGAATATATTGAGATGGCCATTGAAAGGGATCCGGAAAATTCTTCATACTGGCACGCCCAGGGAGTATTGTACGATAAGAAGCAGGTGATGGACAAGGCTATAGAAAGCTATAATAAGGCCATTGAGCTTGACGACACGAACTTTAACAGCTATTACAATCTGGGAGCCCTGTATTTTAATCAGGGAGTGAATATGGCCAATAAGGCACTGGAGATCCAAGATCCTGACGAATATACTGCTGCTGTTGAAAAGGCCGATGAAAAGTTCCAGGAATCCTTACCGTGGCTGGAAAAAGCCCATGAACTGAATCCCGATGATGTAAGTACCATGGAAACGCTAAAAATGCTGTATTACCGTCTGAAAATGATGGATAAGCATGCAGAGATAAGCGAAAAGCTTGAAAAGCTGTAATAAACCGTTGTAATGAAAAATAAAATGAGGGGAAAGGATATCTTTCCCCTTATTTTATTTACTGGCAGTGGGGGATCGTGTTTAAATCCTGTTGTGGAAATTAATGGACATGTGTATTTGAATTTTACCATAGTATTTGACATAATATTAATTATAGGACATTTGTTTACTTACTGACATTTCCTCCTCAAAACCTTTGTATCAGAGAAATTCTCATTGTAATGCCAGTCGCAACGCCCTCAACAGATTCCCATTACTGACATCCTGCGCTACGAAAGAAACGCCCCGGACGACCATAACCGGGATATGACCTGCACTCGCCATGCCTCCTGTTAATATTTTATTTTTTTTAATCATATGATTGTTCTACATTTGTCCTCTTTATTTATCCTCCCGTACCGGCAAATCATTTAAATATAACCCATTAACCAAGCAAAGAAAATTATGTTTCATAGCGAAAGCACCCATTTCCTGGAAAAAAATGAAGTACTGGGGTCTGTCGACATCGATATTTACACCGATATTATCGACAAAAACCGTGTAGAGATCCTGAAACAAAAGGCTAAACCCCTTGGCAACAAGGAATGGGCCCATATTAATTCCACAATTAACGGCGGAGGAGTGGCTGAAATGCTGAAAAGCGTGGTGCCTATTGCCAAGGGACTGGGTATCAATACGAAATGGTATTGCATCGAAGGTAATGACGATTTTTATTCCATCACCAAACGCTTCCATAATATTATTCAGGGAGTGGATCAGAAATTTACCCTGAGGGATCTGTTTGAAACATATATAAAAACCAACAAGGATAATTTCAAAGATCAGGTGATCAGTGAGGATTTTGCCGTGGTGCATGATCCCCAGCCCTGTGCCTCCATCGTGCACGGGCATTATGAGGGCAAAGTGGCGTGGCGCTGCCATATCGATACTTCCGAAGCCAATGAAATGATATGGCATTTTTTGCTTCCCTATATCAATAATTATGATAGCGTGATCTTTTCCATGAAAGAATTCGTGAAGGAAGGAATCAAAAAACCGGTATATCAGATCACCCCCGCCATCGATCCATTGACCCGGAAAAACCGGCAACGCACCCGGAAAGAAGCCCTGGATACCCTGGACGACCTGTTCAAAGAACACCGGATCGATCCTGAAAGGCCCATTGTACTGGCCGTTTCCAGATATGACATCCACAAGAACCAGAAGACCATTATCCGGTCGTTCATGGAACTGAAAAAAGACCCGGCGGTTAAAAAACTAAAGCCCCAGCTGATCATTGTGGGAAACTCGGCCAGCGACGATCCCGAAGGGGCAATCATGTACCAGGAGATTTTGAAAATCATTGACGGGGATCCGGATATCTTTCCTCTTTTGAACATCCCGAACAATGAGGAAAACATCGGTTCTCTGATGAAGGTAGCTCATGTATTCATTCACGTTTCCACCAAAGAAGGTTTCGGACTGGTGGTTACCGAGGCCCTGTGGCAGGGAACACCCGTGATCGGCTCCAATGTGGGGGGGATCGTGCTGCAGGTGATCCCGGCCAAAACCGGATTTCTGGTCGAACCCTTCGATGTGGAACGCATCGTGGGTTTTACCAAGCATTTCCTGCTGAATGATGAAGAAAGGGAAAGAATGGGCATGAAGGCCGTTGAACATGTCAGGGAAAATTTCCTGATTACTACCCTGGTGGAAAAATATATCCGCCTGATGCGTTTCCTGCTGGGAACAGATTACCCCTACTTCAAGATATAGGGTTTCAGGACGCCTGTCATACCGCATCGTCGGGCCCGAGCATGATCCGCATGGGTTCTGCCGCGGTATTTATGCGGAATGAACCTTTTTCCGGATAACTGACCGGATAACTCTGCATTCCTGTCTTGCGCACAGAGTGATAACTGGTAAGCAATATAAGGTACAAATATTTCCTTATCCGACTAATAAACAAAAATGCTCCTTTCCAATTATTGGCTGAACCACTTTTCCAGATGACGGCTGATATACTCCACTACCTTTTGATGGGCCTCCCTCCTGCCTTGCTCAACCGAAAATGCCTCCCCAAACGACATATGTATGGGCCTTTCCGTGTATAGCGGTCCCAGATCCTTGATCAGCTTCCCGGAAGACCAGAAATCGGTGCGAATGGCAACCGGGATGACCTTCACGCCGGCTTCCCTGGCCAGTTTAATGCCCAGGGTATTGAATGCTTCGGGCTGAAAACGGGTAGTACGGGTACTCTGGGGAAAAATCACCACCGACCTCCCCCCTTCCAGCACGCTCCTGCCCTTCTCCATCACAACCGAAAAATCCGCCCTGGGATCTTTACGCCCTACTACAATGGGATCACGCGAACGCATAATGGGACTGAAAAGCGGGTGACTGACCAGGCTCTTCTTTACCACGAAAGTAAGGTCCATCACAGGAGCAATGATGCACGGGAAAACCATGGTTTCCAGGGTACTCATGTGGTTGCTGATATAGACTACCGGGGGATCGGCTTCCAGAATATGTTCCAGCCCCGTTATGTGAAAACGTCCCCCGCACCGCTCGATCAGCCTGAGCACTTCAAGGGACGATGCTGCCCACATGGCTGTATCGTAAATGCCCTTTCTCACCCGCCTCCTGTTCCGGAACACCAGTCCCAGAAACCGCAGGGTAAAGTCGAGCCTGGTGCCGCAAACCAGTCCTTTCTTTCTTCTGTCAGGTGATGTGTGATATTCCTTTTCGGGAAAATACGGATGCCGGTGTTCCGATGTACTTTTCATTTCGTCTGAACTGAATTGCAAAGATAAGCATTCCCTTGATTTTCATTTCCTCACCGAGTTTATTCTTTGCCCCGGCAAACCGGAATTTTTTGTACTCCTGCTTGACAATGTGTCCCAAATAACGTAACTTATTGGGGTAAACCTTAAAAAACATAAACCATGTCATCAGACAGTGTCTACAAAATTATCGAACTGGTGGGAACCAGTACGGAAGGCTGGGAACAGGCCGCCGCCAATGCTGTGGCAAAGGCATCAAAAACACTTCGTGACCTGCGGGTCGCCGAAGTGGTCAGTATGGATATGCATATCGACAACGGCAAGGTGGAAACCTACCGTACCAAATTAAAGGTATCGTTTAAATTTGAAGGCTGATTATATTGTAATTCAGCAATATATTTATTTCATGGATTCGGGATCACATAAAAGAATATAGCAAACCAGTGCGCCACGCTCCCGGCAATAACCAGCAGATGCCATACCAGGTGATGAAAAGGGAAACGGGCCTTTGCGTAAAAATAGATCCCGATGCTGTAACATAATCCACCGATCAGGATCCATAACCATCCCATGGTGGGGAGGGTACGTATGATGGGTACGAGGGCAATGACCAGCAACCACCCCATAATAACATACAGGGCGATAAAAATATAATTCACCCCTGCCCCGCTCCGGCCTGCCCTGGTGAATTTCAGCACGATCCCGGCTACCGCCAGTCCCCATTGTAATCCGAAAAGCACCCAGCCCAGCGCTCCCCGCAACACCACCAGGGTAATGGGCGTATAGGTACCGGCTATCAGGAGAAATATGGCTATGTGATCGAAGAAAAAGAACAAATCCTTTGCCTTACCGGTTTTCAATGCGTGAGCCATTCCCGATACCAGATACAGCACAATCATCGTTGCCCCGAAAATGGACGTGCTTACTACATGCCAGGCATTACCCCGGACGGCAGAATATACCACCAACAAAACGAGTCCGGCTGTCGCTAATCCTGCCCCCGAAAGATGTGAAATGGCATTGGCTCTTTCCTCTGCTCTTGAATAATTCTTTTCCGCCATGATTTTCCGGGATTTCGAACATTTTAATATTCCGGTCTTAAAATAATAAAATCTTATCATTATTCCCGGTTCATCCGGAATTTCCCCGTAACGGAAATGATAACTCAGGGTTTGTATGGGCCGGTGATCTTCAGCCGGTCGCCCGAAATATCCACTTCCAGTAACATGGGTTTCCGTGGACCGGGCGGGTCCAGGCTCGCGTGATGCAGGCACATCAGCAGTTTGCCCTCAAAAGTACGGAACAGCATGCCATGAGCGGTATTGTCGGGATTCAGGGGCTCCGGTTCATGAACCCAGGGCCCTTTCAGCCTGCCGATTTCAGAATTAGTAACTCCCTGAGCATACCGGTTCGAGTCCCAGCTCTACCACAACATACCCAGCCTGCCGGTTTGTGTTCTGAACAAAAAGGGCCCGTCGGTTACCCATCCGTTCAGTTTCATCCCGAATGTGATCTCCCCTATGGAAAGCATCTCCCTTATCCAAGGGCCGTTATGGGCACGGAAAAGGGTGATGGGTTTGCCTGCAGGACCGCTCAGATCAGGTACCAGAGGTCCCGCTACCATGGTACCGTCGATGATCTGCATCCATTCATGGCAGTATACCATATATAGAACCCCGTCCTCTACCCAGAGGGTTCCGTCCAGGGTGGAATGCTCCGGGGGCGTACAACACACTCCTTTTTTGATGGGTCTGTAAGGTCCGTCGGGCCGGTCCGATACCAGGACATGCTATACCCATCGCTGTACATGATACCGCAGGGGAACAGTATCTACAATGATCTTCGGATTGGTAAAGGTGGCGAAGCAGTAATAATTACCCCCGTAATGATGCAGTTCGGCAACCCAGATCATCGGATGGCTCCCCATCCACACAGCCGTATCGATCTGGACTACCTGAAAAGGTCCTTTCCACATCTGCAGGTCTTTGCTTTTCCATATCAATCTGCCCGAACCGGTCATGTGGTCCGAGTGGCCCGGTCAGCCAGAATGAACGGGTCACTCATAACCAGTGAATCGAAAGGAAGGGTGCGTGCCTAAAGCTTCCTGCCCCGTTTTCCTGTTTCCTGGGCTCCGGAATCCGTATGAAACAGCAGGAAAACCAGGCAAAAAAGACATCTGCTCAGTGTTTTCATAGCCATTGGTTAAAACAATTCGGGTTTGGTATTACTATCTTAAAATACACATTACCACGGTCACTTCAAACGAGTGAAAATAAAAAGACCGATTTGTAAAACAAATTGAAAAATATTTGTTAATGGGAAAATTCCGGCAGGATGATTTTTTTTCATTCATCATCGCCTGAAAATTTCTATCTTTGGTAGAGCCGGAAACCGGATGCGACAGATGAAAAAATTCAGGCTGGCTCTGCACTGTCAGATCCTGCTAGCCCTCGTGGCTGGGGTACTCTTCGGAATTATTCTTACGCCGTATGTGAAATGGGTGGAATGGATGGGAACCGTCTTCCTCCGGGCCCTTCGAATGGTAATCATTCCGCTGGTGATCGTATCCATCGTCAGCGGGGTTTCGCAGATCGGCTCGGCCGGGGCTATGGGACGCCTGGGGGGAAAAACCATTCTGTATTACCTTTCTACCAGCACACTGGCCATTCTTACGGGGCTGTTCTTCGTGAACCTGATCCGTCCGGGTGTGGGTGCGGATACCGGATTTTCGCAGGAAGTGGACGGGCTCCTGCTGGAAGGAACCTCTTTCGGGGAAACCCTGATCCGGATCATTCCCGAAAACCTGTTCCGGGCCATGGCGCAGGATGAAATCTTACCCGTGATCTTCTTTTCCCTCCTGTTCGGTTTTTTTATCACACGGGTCAAACGGCAGCACCGGAAGGTTCTGGAAAGTTTTTTTGAGGCCGCTTTTCAGGTGATGATGAAACTCACCCTGGTGATTATCCTGATCACCCCGTTCGGGGTATTCGGCATCATTGCCCGGAATGTGGCCCGGATGCTGACCGAGCACGGAGGTGATACGGGGGCGCTGCTCCAGTTGGCAGGAAACCTGGGCATGTACATGCTCACTGTTTTACTGGGTCTAAGCGTCCACGCACTGGTCATCCTGCCCCTGATCCAGCGGTTCGTCGGAGGTATCAGTCCCATGAAACATTTCCGTGCGGTTACCACTCCCCTGGTCACCGCCTTCTCCACTTCCTCGGCCATGGCCACCCTGCCCCTCACCCTGGATGCGGTGGAGCACCGCGACGGGGTTTCCAATAAAATTTCCAGTTTCACCCTGCCCCTGGGAGCCACCATCAATATGGACGGAACCGCCCTGTACGAATGTGTGGCGGCTATGTTCATTGCCCAGGCGTATGGCATTCAGCCTGATTTCGCCCAGCA
>DQWH01000140.1 GCA_011042635.1 Bacteroidota bacterium
AAGGGTTCGCCGGCCAGGATCCTCTTTCTGATATTGATGGCTTTTTTCCATGCAGCCAGGGTATCTTCCGGAGCGGCCCACTCATCCAGGCTGATCAGGATATGGCTTGCCCGGATATCGGTTTGCATCCTTTCCCGGGCTTCCTTCATCAAATGCCGGTTGTATTCCGTATCCGTGAGATAGGGTTTTGCCAGCTGGCTCCGGTAGGTATTCAGTTCCCTCCTGAATGACCGGGTGGTATCCAAACCCTGCTCCATGGCTTCCGTTACCTTCAGCTTGAAACGGATAAACAGTTCCAGGTAATTTTCTATGCTTTCGCGGTCGGCAGGCGCCTCCGGATTGTTTTTACGGTAAATGCGTTCGAATTCCTCCAGGGTGACCGGGCGGTTATTTACGGTGAGCAGTATTTCGTCTGTATCCTGGGCGGGGGAATGGGCTGCCGGGATCAGGTATGCCAGGATCAACAGGCAGAAAATATATGTTTTTTTGTTCATGACGAATCCGGTTTGGTTCAGCAAAAGAAACTGTTCCGGGTTATGGTTGAACGGAAAAACTTCCGGGATATTTTAACCTGTTCAGCGGCTGTAATTGGGTGCTTCACGGGTAATGGTCACGTCATGGGGATGACTTTCAATGACACCTGCATTGGTAATCCTGACAAAACGTGCCCCGGTCAGCTCTTCCAGGTTTTTCGTGCCGCAATATCCCATGCCGGCCCGCAATCCGCCCATCATTTGGTAGATCACCTCGGAAAGAGTCCCCTTGTAGGGAACACGGGCCACTATGCCTTCCGGCACAAATTTGGCTATATCGTCTTCCATGTCCTGGTAATACCGGTCTTTCGATCCCCTTTGCATGGCCTCAATGGATCCCATACCGCGGTATGACTTGAATTTTCTTCCTTCATAGATAATAGTTTCACCCGGACTTTCTTCCACACCGGCAAAAAGGGAACCGATCATGACCGTCTGGGCGCCTGCCGCCAGGGCTTTCACGATATCGCCCGAATATCTGATCCCGCCGTCGGCTATCAGCGGGATGTTTCTTTTTTTCAGAACACCGGCAGCATTAAATATGGCCGTAAGCTGGGGAACTCCCACTCCGGCTACCACCCGGGTGGTACATATCGATCCCGGCCCGATTCCCACTTTTACCGCATCGGCTCCCGCATCTGCCAGCGTCTGTGCTGCCTCTGCCGTGCCGATGTTCCCGGCCACCAGGTCGGTGTGAGGGAAGGCCTTTTTGATCTTTTTGATCAGTCCGATGACCGTTTTAGTATGCGCATGAGCCGTATCCACGGCAATGGCATCTACCTGGGCATCCGCCAGGGCTTCCACCCGCAGCATGGTGTCGCGTGCCACCCCCACAGCAGCCGCCACACGAAGGCGCCCCTTTTCATCCTTGGCTGCATTGGGCCGGTCCTTTGTCTTGGTAATGTCTTTGTAAGTGACCAGCCCGATCAGGTGGTACTGCTCGTCCACAATGGGCAGCTTTTCGATTTTGTATTTCTGAAGAATATCGGCTGCCTTGCTCAGATCGGTGGGGTGGGTGGTGGTGATCAGTTTTTCGTGGGTCATGACCTCGCTTACCGGGCGGGCGAGGTTTTTCTCAAACCGCAGGTCGCGGTTGGTGACAATCCCCACCAGATGCCCTCCTTTTTCCACCACGGGAATGCCTCCTATCCCGAATTCGTTCATCAGGGTCATTGCATCGCCTACCGTCGCATCCCGGTTGATGGTGATGGGATCGGTGATCATCACATTCTCTGCCCGTTTTACTTTTTTGACCTGGCGTGCCTGCTCTTCAATGCTCATATTCTTATGGATCACACCGATACCCCCTTCGCGGGCAATGGCAATGGCCATTTCGGCCTCGGTTACCGTGTCCATAGCTGCCGATACTACCGGGGCATTCAGCGGTATATTCCTGGAAAACCGGGTGGCCAGGCTGACTTCCCTGGGAAGTATGGCGGAATAGGCCGGTACAAGAAGAACATCGTCGAATGTGAGTCCTTCAGAAACGATTTGACCGTTGGTTGACGACATTATCTATATTTTTGTAAATTTATTTCCTCGAAAATGCTGGCGCCAAATTACAAAAAATAAACGGACCGGGGCGAAGGCAGCGGAATTTTTTAGCGGGAGCTGCGGGGCCATTGAACATAAAGGCAGTGTATTATACAAAAAATCATCCGGATTGAATCTGTATCAGCAAATACTGACCAAATACTGGGGTTATTTATCCTTCCGGCCACTGCAGGATGAAATCATCAAATCGGTGGTGAACGGTCACGATACCCTGGGGCTGATGCCTACAGGGGGCGGCAAATCGCTCACCTACCAGGTGCCGGCTCTGGCACGTGATGGCCTGTGTCTGGTGGTGACCCCCCTGATCGCTCTGATGATCGACCAGGTTGCCAGGCTGAAGAATCTGGGTATCAAAGCGATGGCTATTCATTCCGGCCTTACCCGCGAAGAAATTATCAAGGGACTGGATAACTGCATATACGGGGATTATAAATTATTGTATGTCTCGCCCGAACGGCTGGGGACGGATATATTCCTTTCCAGGGTCGAAAAACTGAAGGTGAACCTTCTGGCAGTAGACGAAGCTCACTGTATTTCCCAGTGGGGCTATGATTTTCGTCCTTCCTACCTGAAGGTGGCCGAATTGAGGAAATACCTGCCGGGGGTGCCTGTTCTGGCTCTTACCGCTACCGCCACGCAGGAGGTGGCGGAAGATATTCAGGAGAAGCTGCTTTTCCGGGAAAAAAATGTGCTGCGCGTTAGCTTTGAAAGGGAAAACCTGATTTATCTGGTGAGACAGTCGGGTGACAAACTCAGCTATCTGCTGAAGATCATCAGAAAAACCAGTGGCTCGGGAATTGTATATGTCAGAAGCCGCCGGAAAGCCAGGGATGTGGCCGACTGGCTGAAACAGCAGAAAGTGAGTGCAGATTATTATCATGCCGGGCTCCGCCCCGAAACACGGCATGTGCTGCAGAAGGAGTTGATGGAAGGGAAAACCGACTTTATGGTGGCCACCAATGCTTTCGGTATGGGTATTGATAAGGAGGATGTGAGGGTGGTGGTACATTACGATGTGCCGGAATCCATCGAATCCTATTTTCAGGAAGCAGGCAGGGCAGGCAGGGACGGCCGGCGGGCCTATGCCGTTCTGCTGTATCATCCGCAGGATATCAAAGGACTGGAAAAACGGGTGGAACTGAATTTCCCGCCCATTGCCGAGATCAAACGAATATACGAGCTGCTGGGCAATTATCTGCAAATTCCCATAGGAGGGGCCAAAGGCATGTCGTTTGACTTTTTTATCTCCGAATTTTGTGAACGTTTCAAACTGAACCTTAACCTCACATTCAACGCTCTGAAAGTGCTCGAGAGGGAAGGCTATATTGAGCTCACCGAAGAGATCAGCAATCCTTCCCGCATCCATTTTCTTGTGAGCCGCGACGACCTGTACCGGTTCCAGGTGGCCAACGCCCGCTTCGACGGGTTTATCAAGCTCCTGCTGCGCAGTTACGCGGGTGTTTTTTCGGAATATGTTGCCATTCACGAAGATTTCCTGGCACGCAAAAGCAATCTTCCTGCCGATACCGTTACCCGTTATCTCATACGCCTCAGGGAACTGGGGATCATTCAGTATATTCCCAAACGCCGTTCTCCCCTGCTGATCTTTACGGAAGAAAGGCTCGAGACCAGGTCGCTGTATATTTCACCCGAAAAGCTGAATTTCAGAAAAGAAAGATACATTGAACGGCTGCAGCACATGATTGCCTACGTGGAACAGACCGGTACCTGCCGCAGCCGCTTCCTGCTGGAATACTTCGGGGAAAAATTAACCAGGCCCTGCGGTCATTGTGATATATGCATGGAAAAGGACGATCCTGCGCCTAACAGAGAAGAACGGGAAGCCCTTCGTGAAACCATCCGGGAAGCCCTTTCGGAGGATCCGCTGAGTCCCGGGGAACTGGTAGAAAAAATAAAAGAGGACGAAGAGAAGATCCTCCGTGTGGTCCGTTGGCTTCTCGACCAGGAACTCCTGGCATATGACGGGCATCAACGACTCATCTGGCGGGGCTGAATTTCCGTTTTGCCGAAAAGCCCCTATCTTTGCAATCAAATGTTGATGTATGGTTCATCCTGAAACACATCCTGTTTTTTCTGGGGGAGTGATTGCTTTTGTCAGGAGTGCAGGCGATTTTTGCTCCCTGCTCGAGAATACCGGCAGTTCTTCTTCAAGAGGGGAGTGGGTGCGGTCTGTCCGGCTTTCCCTCCTCAGGCTCTATCACGATTTCTCCCTGATCCCGCCTTTTGAAGCGGTACTTGACGAGCCACTGGAAAAGTTTGTTACGGAGGTGGAGTGGAATTCCATCCGTGATTCGGTCATGCACCTGCTGGGGCGCTTCAATGAATACCTGGAAGTTTTCGATGAGCGAATGAGGGAGAGCGAAACCCCGGTGGTGTGCAGTATAGCTGAAGATATGGCCGATATTTACCAGGATATCAAAGATTTTGTTTCCCTGTATCATATAGGAACCCCCGATATTATGAACGATGCCCTGGCCGAATGCCAGGAGCATTTCATCGATTACTGGGGACAGAAAGCGGTGAATGTTCTCAGGGCCCTGCACAACCTGGAATTTGGAAGTGAAAACCTGGATGAATATGCCGGCGGGCAGGATGCACCGGGGAATAATCTGCCGGATACGGACAACTGGATCATTTCCCGCAGAATGCGCGAATACGGAAAGGAGCAGAATGATGAATTATTTTGAAATCCTTCCGGCGGAAGGAATACACCCCAGCGGAAGTTATGACCTTTAAAAATAAGATCAGCAGGCAGGAAATAGAAGCATTGCCTCAGGGCTTTTTTCAGGGCAACATACATTTGATCGACCGTCACTCTTCCCTGAAAGAAGCTGTAGAATTCCTGTCACGCCAGAAGATACTGGGTTTCGATACCGAATCCAGGCCCAGTTTCCGGAAAGGGCAACATTATGCCGTAAGCCTGCTCCAGCTGGCTACCGACCATGATGCATTCCTGTTTCGGCTGAACAGGCTCGGTTTGCCTCCTTCCCTGAAAAAGATCCTGGCCCGTTCCTCGATTCTGAAAGTAGGAGTGGCTATTCATGATGATCTGGGCAAGTTGAACGGTTTGCAGGCTTTTGAGCCCGGAGCTTTTCACGATCTGCAGCACATGGCGGGACAATATGGAATTGAAGACCGCGGTTTGAGAAAACTGGCCGCTATCATTCTGGGTATCAGAGTGTCCAAGGCACAGCAGCTTTCAAACTGGGAAGGCGATGAACTGACCCCGGCCCAGCTACGGTATGCCGCCACCGATGCCTGGGTGTGCCTGGCTATGTACCGCCGTTTAACCGGTCAATCGGAAGAAGAATGAAACGACCAGGGGTAATTCTGAAAAAAGGGAAAGAAGCCTCCCTGATGCGCCGGCATCCCTGGGTTTTTTCCGGTGCCATACAGACCATCGAAGGAGATGTTGCCGAAGGCGACGTGGTGGAAGTGATTGACCATAAGAACCGTTTCCTGGCGACGGGACATTACCAGCCCGGGAGCATTGCCGTCAGAGTGTTATCCTTCGGGAGAGAACCTATCGGCGGGAATTTCTGGAGAAAAAAGCTGGAGAATGCTCTTGCCCTCCGCCGAGAACTCGGCCTGGCAGGAAGCAACCATACCAGCATGTACAGGCTGGTTCACGGAGAAGGGGATGGTTTGCCCGGTCTTATTGTGGACATATATGGCAGAACGGCTGTTATGCAGGCTCATACAGCGGGAATGATGCGCTCGGCTGGTGAAATAGTGCGCGCACTGAGGGAGATCATGGGAGAGAACCTGAAAGCGGTTTACAATAAAAGCCGTCAGACACTTCCCGGCAGGATGCGGGAGGATCATCGTGACGGCTATCTGTACGGGGAAAAGGAAGAAGGGCCGTTTCTGGAATCCGGGCTGTCATTTTTTGCCGACTGGGAACAGGGGCAAAAAACAGGTTTCTATATCGATCAGCGGGAGAACCGGAAACTTCTGGGAAAATTTGTTGCCGGGAAAAAGGTGTTGAATATGTTCGGGCACTCGGGCGGCTTCTCAGTCTATGCCCTGCAGGGAGGCGCCCGGGTTGTCCATACGGTGGACAGTTCCCGGACGGCTATCGACCAGGCGGAGGAAAACCTCCGGGTTAATTCCGGGTTTCCTGGCCGGCATACGGCGTTTGTGGCCGATGCCATGGAATATCTGAAAAACATATGGGACCGGTACGATGTGATCGTTCTTGACCCCCCGGCTTATGCAAAACACGGGGAAGCACGGCAGAATGCGCTGCAGGGCTACCGCCGGCTGAACCAGGCTGCTCTGGAAAAAATGGAAAGCGGGGGTATGTTGTTTACTTTCAGCTGTTCCCAGGTAGTGAGCCGCGAACAGTTCCGGAGAAGCGTATTTGTGGCGGCTGCCACTGCCGGCCGGCATGTACGGATACTGTATCAAACGGCCCAGCCACCCGACCATCCGGTCAGCCTGTACCATCCAGAGGGAGAATACCTGAAGGGCCTGATCCTCCGGGTGGAATAAAAATCATCAACCTTCTTTTTTGAAAACCGGAAAGTCTGTGTCCACTCTGTGGATTCTTTCCGTTTCATATCAATCAATATGAACCTCCAACATTGTTGTTTTCTCCACTGACGCAGAGAAGGAAGGATATTTCCATTTGTGATTCATAGCATTCTTTATGGCCGGCAGGATGGATATACAGAGTATTTCATCTTGCTAGTGAAATTACCAGCTTAGTAAAGTGTTGGTAAATATTGTATTAAAGCTGTATCTGTTGCCGCATACCTGTAATTACCCGATTATACATAGAATTATAATGGGTATTTCCCCATAATTATTTTTACTTTCCGAAAATGTCCGGAAAACAGACAATATCAATCATGGATTACACCCGGTTACCTGTAGTAAATGATCAATGGAAAAGCAAATTACATACACTCTTCCTGACCCGGAAAAGGCTTCTGTCATGCAGGGGAAAGGCGGCAGGATAGTAAAAGAATTGGACAGAAGATGTTATACAGCTTTTGTATTTAAAATATTATGCTTTATATTTATGTCCACCTATTAACCACTAAATCTAACCTGTATTATGAAAAAACTTACACTGGTTTTCTCATTGTTTGTGCTTAGCGGACTTTCAGTTCTGTTTGCTCAGGCAGTGGTCATTAGTGGTACGGTGACCTCTTCGGTAGAAGGGGAGGGTCCAATTCCCGGCGTACAAGTTGTAGTCAAAGGTACCACCATCGGTACCACAACTGATATAGACGGGAATTACTCTTTATCCGTACCAGAAGGAACAGAAACCCTCGTTTTCCATTTCGTCGGTATGAAGACGGTGGAAGAAAAAATTGAGGGACGAACCACCATCAACGTGGTGATGGAACCCGACGTTCTGGGTATCGACGAGGTGGTGGTGACCGCACTTGGTATTACCAGGGAGAAAAAAGCCCTGGGTTATTCTGTAACGGACGTGTCAGGCGAAGAACTGGCCAGGGTGAAAGATGCGAACATTGTCAACACCCTGCAGGGGAAAGTAGCCGGCGTTCAGATCACTAACGCTTCCGGTGCCGTGGGGGCATCGTCCCGGTTGCTCATCAGGGGCATCAACTCCTTCGGCGACAACCAGCCCCTGTGGGTTATCGACGGAACACCCATTTCAAACAGAGCCTCAGGTGCCGGACAGTGGTCGGGGGTGGACTATGGGAACGACGCCATGGATATCGACCCCGAGAACATCGAGTCCATCTCCGTGCTGAAAGGGGCCAACGCTGCCGCTCTGTACGGAAGCCGCGCCCGCAACGGGGTGGTGATGATCACTACCAAGAAAGGACGGGCCAGGGAAGGCCTGGGAGTGGTGTTCTCATCGCATACCACCTTCGACAATGTGATGTTTCTGCCCGCCTACCAGAACGATTACGGGCAGGGGGTGAACGGGTCTGAATACATTTTCAACCTGCGTAAAGAGGCTGGATCCATTCCCGCCGACATGACATACCAGGAGTATGCTGCAAATTACGGTTTTAAATATGTTGATGGTCTTGGAGGCGGTGTGTTTGACGGTGTGGATGAATCGTGGGGGCCGAGATTGGATGTTGGCCTTCTGATCGATCAGTTCCACGGAGAGAATCAGCCCTGGGTGTCCCATCCCGACAACGTGAAGGATTTCTTTGTCACCGGGGTGAATTCATCCAACAACCTG
>DQWH01000103.1 GCA_011042635.1 Bacteroidota bacterium
ATATAAACGATTAAGCATTTTTGATCTTTCAATACCTGTTCCATTCATTAACTAACTAATTAACCAAACGTTTAATCAAAAAACAAACGCATGAAAAAGCAGACTCTCAGTAAGCGAATGTCTGATTTGTTCATCCTGTTGCTCCTAATCGCAGCATTGGGGGCGGGAAAGGTTTTGGCGATGGAAGAATTCCAGCAGCCAAAGTCGGTCCAGGGACAGATCATTGACGGGACCGGTGAACCCGTCATCGGGGCCACCGTGGTGATCAAAGGGACCACCACGGGGACCATCACAGACATGAATGGAAATTATTCCATCAACATTCCGCCTTCGATCATGAATCCCGTACTTGTCTTTTCATTTGTCGGAATGCAGACCCAGGAAGTGGCAGTAGCGGGTCAAAGTGTGATCAATATTGTCATGGAAGAAGACCTGATCGGTCTGGATGAGGTGGTGGCCATTGGTTATGCCAGCGAGAAGCAGGTGAATACCACCGGCGCGCTTTCCGCAGTACGTACAGAAGAACTGGTAAGGAAGCCGGTTGGCAGCCTGAACCATGCCCTCACGGGAAAAATTCCCGGTCTGATCGTGATAGACAAGGGAGGGATTCCCGGTAGTACTGTCGGTGATTACCAGATACGTCGTTTGGGCAGTCCGCTGGTCATCGTCGACGGGATGGAACAATCTTTTGTTTACATGGACCCGAATGAGATCGCGTCCATTACCGTGCTGAAAGATGCTTCTGCAGCAGTATACGGTGCCAGGGCCGGTAACGGTGTGCTCCTGATCACCACCAAAAGAGGGAAAGAGCAGAAGGCACGGTTCAATGTATCCATGTCACATACCCTTTCTGAACCTACCTATTTCCCCGAGTTGGCAGATGCCGCCACCTATGCCATTCTCAGGAATGAGGCCAACATTACCAACGGTCTGGAACCCCGGTTTACAGAAGAAGAGATCCAGAAATACAGGGAAGGGACCGATCCCATGTACCCCAATACCGATTTCTGGGATGAGACCTTCAGGAAATATGCCCCGATGAGCGACTTCAACATGAATACTTCAGGCGGAGGCAACGGTGTGAGGTATTTCTTTTCGGCGGGTTACAAGGATCAGGGATCGACCCTCCGGAGCGGGGATATCAATTTCAAGAGGCTGAGCATACGGTCCAATGTTGATGTCGACCTGACGAAAAGGCTCAAGGGTTCGTTCGACCTCAGCGGCCGTTTCGAGAACAGAATGGAACCAGGTCTGAGCTATAGCAAAATCATGCAAAATTTCTATAGTTCACTGCCCATGTACCCCACCAGGTATCCCGATGAGAGCATTATTCCCTATACCGGACTGAATGCTTACGACCCGGTATACGTGACCGATGATGAGTACAGTGGGTACAACAGCGCGAAATTCAAGATGTTCAGGGGAACCCTGGGGCTGAATTATGATATGAACGACTTCGTTAAAGGCCTGAGTGCCGACTTCAAGTTCGACTACCGCATCAATGACAACTTCAACAAGTCGTTCATCAAGACCTTTAACACCTATTATTATGATTATGACTACGATACCGAGACTTATACCTACACGGAGTCTCCTATCAAGTTCAATGAAGGCAAGATCACACTCGATGAATACTATGGAAGGAACTGGGACTGGATGCTGAACTACAAGCTGCATTATCAGCGGGTGTTTAACGTGCACCGGGTTGGGGCCATGTTGCTGTATGAAGCCATTTCCGGAAGGAATGACAATTTCGGGGCATACAGGGAAGGTTTTATTTCTACCGCCATCGACCAGATGTTTGCTGGCGCCGACCTGAACAAGGACAACCGCGGTTCTGCTTCGGAAGACGGCAGGGAATCGGTGGTCGGCCGTTTCAATTATGCATACCGCGACAAGTACCTTGCCGAATTCCTGTTTAGGTATGATGCCTCTCCGAAATTTGCCCCGGAAAACAGGTGGGGATTCTTTCCCGGCGTATCACTGGGATGGAGAATCAGCGAGGAATCATTTATCAAGAATTCGGCGACCTTTATCGACAACCTGAAACTTCGTCTTTCCTACGGACAGACCGGTCTGGAAGGGAATGTGAGATTCAATTACCTCTCGGGATACCAGATGCAGGGAGATTATATTTTTAGTCCCTCACAGGAGGTCCTTCCCGGTATCGGTACCACCGGTATGGCTAATCCCGATGCCACCTGGGCCACTTCCACCATGTACAATGCAGGTCTTGAGGGAAGTTTCTGGGACCAGAAACTTTTCTTCGAGGTTAATGGGTTCTATAACCTGAAGGAGGATATTCTTGCCACCCGTGCAGCTGCCATTCCCAATACCTTCGGGGCCGGCCTCCCGGAAGAGAACCTGAACAGCAAGGACACCCGCGGATTTGAACTTGAAGTGGGGCACCAGAGCAGGATCGGCGACCTCTTTATTCAGGTCGTTGGAAATGTTTCCTGGGCGCGTTCCAAGTGGGTCCATTATGAAGAACCCGCCTATGCCACTGATGAGGAAGCGTACAGATACAAAAAGACCGGCCGCTGGACCGATCTCACCTTCGGTTATCTTACCGACGGCCTGTTCGAAAGTCAGGAGGAGATCGACAACTGGGCTGATATCACCAATGGTGCCGACAATGCCAACATCATGCCCGGCGACATCAAATTCCTGGATATGAACGGTGACAGCATCATCAACTGGCAAGACCAGCGGATCATCGGCTCGAACAATGTTCCCCAAACCGTGTTCAGTTTGGATCTCAATCTGAGATACAAGGGTTTCGAACTGAGTGCCCTCATCACCGGGGCGGCCAATTACAGCAAATACTACAGTGGCCAGATGATCGTTCCTTTCGGGACCGACCTCAGGTGTTACAAGTTCTTTGAAAATTCCTGGACCACCGAGAACCCCGATCCGAACGCGCCCTATCCCAGGCTGAGGAACGGTACACAGAACAGCCACCCGAACTGGGATTATCCCTCTGATTTCTGGACCATTGGTAAAGCCTATTATGTCAGGTTGAAGAACATCGAACTGGCATACAATCTGAAAAAGGAGTGGATCAAGCCCCTGAACATAGATGCCATGAGGGCCTATGTGCAGCTTTACAACTACGGTATGATCACCAATGTGCGGGACATTGATACCGAGAACACAGTGTCAGCTGCCAAGTATTATCCGCAGATGAGGTCCATCAGTTTCGGGCTTGATGTCAAATTCTAAAATAGACTGTGATGAAGAAAATAATCTTTATATCATTGGCATTCCTGGCTGCAGTATCCTGCGAGGAAGCCACGGATAAGGTCCCGCTGGACATGATATCCGATGCCCAGGTGTGGAATGATCCCAATCTGATCGATGCATGCCTGACACAACTTTACAATGCCACCAATGTGTTTGTGATCTGGTCTTACCAGCAGCACAGCCCTCTTTCCACCCTTACGGACGAATCACGTACCTGTATCGGCTGGTCCGACGCACTGAACGTGTTTACCCTCGGGGTCCTGAACCCGTCGAACTGTGACGACAACAATTATCTTTCCAACTGGGCCTACAACGACATCAGGCACCTCAATGAATTCATCGAGAAAATCGAGGATGCAAATGTCTCGGAGACATTTAGGGAACAACGGCTGGCCGAAGCCCGCTTCCTCAGGGCCTGGACGTATTTTAACATGGCCATCCGATATGGCGGGGTCCCCCTGCTCACGAAGGCCCAGAGTCTGGATGATGACCTGTATGTGTTCAGGAATACAGAAGATGAGATCTATGACTTTGTCAGGACTGAACTGGACGAGATCATCGATATTCTTCCTGAAACCAATGACGAGGCGAATCTGTGGAGGGTGAACAAGTATGTGGCCCTTGCCCTGAAAAGCCGGGCCATGCTCCACGCAGCCTCCATCGCCAAATACGGCCAGGTCCAGCTCGACGGACTGGTGGGGGTGCCTGCAGAAAAGGCAGATTTCTACTTCCAGGAATCCTATGATGCATCGAAGGAGATCATCGAGAATGGTCCCTATGAACTCTTTGAAAGGTATGCAGACAAGGCCAAGAATTATCAGATGCTCTTCATTGAAGAAGACAATTCAGAAATCATCTGGTGCAAGAAATTCCTTGAAGGGGAGAAAGGACACAACCTCGACAGGGACTGGCAGCCTATCCTATACAAGGCAACCGTGGCCTGCGTAGTGAACCCCACCCTGGAAATGGTGGATGAATATGAATTCGCCGACGGAACCCCTGGCAACACGATCAACTACGACCAGGAGATCGATACCCGTCTCCTTTACCAGGATAAGGAGCCCAGGTTCCATGCCAGTATCCTGTACAACCGTTGTTTCTGGATTGATGACACCATTGAATATCATTACTTTACAGTGGTCAATGATCTGAATGATAAATGGAACAAAAAACCGGGCTTCAGGGGAAGACATGTGAACGACCGTGAAGCAGGTGCCACGCAGACGGGTTTCTCGGTGAAGAAATTCCTCTGGGAAAAGAGGGACCAAAGCAAAGGCGATTCCGGACAGGACTGGATCATCTTCAGGCTGGGGGAGATCTATCTCAACCTCGCCGAGGCAGCTTTCCAGCTTGGTGGCAAAGATACCGAGGCCCTCGAAGCCCTTAATGTGATCAGGAGAAGGGCTGGTGTCCCTGATAAGGGGGAGATCAACATGGAGAACATCATGCACGAGCGGAAGATCGAGCTGGCTTTTGAAGGTTTCAGGATGTGGGATGCCAGAAGGTGGAGGACTGCAGTGAATGATTTTTCGGGTGTTTTCCATAAGCTAACTGCTTATAAGATCTCCAGCAGGAATACTTTCGGCTATATCGTGGAGAACTGCCAGGGGAATGCCGTGAGGATGTTCCTCGAACCCCATTATTACAACCCGATCCACCAGAACCGGATCTTTGAAAATCCCAACCTGGTGCAGAACCCGGGTTACAATTAACAGATGAAAATTTCTTGTTGTGGGACTGGTTGATAACAATCAGGTTTGGGTAGTTTAGGTTAGGTGGGTATTGCCCGGGGAAAGTTTTCCCCGGGCAATATTTCCCTTTTCAAAACGTCCCACGGAGGCAGGATTTTGGAATGTAAGTCTTTTATCATAACTTATTGCATAATGTAGTGAAGAAAAACGCATGAAAAAAGAACTGATTCTAAGTACAGCGGCCCTCGCATCACTTTCAATACAGGGCCAGAAATTGTATGCCGAAGAAAAGCTCCCCAACATCGTGATCATATTTATTGACGATGAAGGATACGGGGATGTGGGCTGTTTTGGAGCCACTGGTTTCCAAACCCCGAATATCGACCGGATGGCCAGCCAGGGTATGCGTTTCACCAATTATTACAGCGGCAGCGCAGTGAGCAGCCCTTCCCGGGCAGCCCTTCTGACCGGGTGTTACCCTCCCAGGGTGGGGATCACACAGGTTCTCTTTCCTTTCCACGATTTCGGGCTGAACCCTGAAGAAACCACCATTGCCGATATGTTGAAGCAGAAGGGCTATGCCACCGCGGCTGTTGGTAAATGGCACCTGGGGCACCACCGGGAATTCCTTCCGCTGCAGCAGGGATTCGATGAGTATTTTGGTCTGCCCTATTCCAATGACATGTGGCCCGTCCATTACAATGGGCTTCCCGTGACCCCCGACAATTACTTGAAGGAATGGAAACTTAACTGTCCGCCGCTTCCACTGATTGACGGGAATGAGAAGATCGAGGAGATTGAAAACCTGGATGAAATGGATCAGATTACCACCAGGTATACAGAACGGGCGGTAGACTTTATCAAAAGGAACAGGAAGCGTCCTTTTTTCCTGTACATTCCCCACACCATGGCACATGTTCCCCTGGGAGTATCCGAAAAATTCAAGGGAAAAAGCGAACAAGGTTTTTACGGGGATGTAATGATGGAGATAGACTGGTCGGTTGGCGAGATCATGAAAGCCCTTGAAAAATACGGTCTTGAAGACAATACCCTTTTGATCTTCACTACCGACAATGGTCCGTGGCTCAATTACGGGAACCATGCCGGATCGGCAGGAGGATTGAAAGAAGGAAAAGGAACTCCCTTCGAAGGAGGTTTCCGCGTGCCCTGTATCATGAAATGGCCCGGGGTGATCCCTGCCGGGACGATCTGCAACAAAATGGCCGGTTCGATCGATATCCTGCCCACCCTTGCTGCCATCACAGGAGCACAGCTCCCTTCAGAAAAGATCGACGGGGTGAACATCCTCTCGCTGATGAAAGGGGAGCCTGGAAATAATCCCAGGAGGGTCTACTTTTATTACTCGGGAAAGAACCTGAATGCCGTCAGGAAAGACAACTGGAAACTGGTTTTTCCTATGACCTATAGATCGAATGTAGGGTCGGTCGTTGGAAAGGATGGCTGGCCCGGGACCATGAACAGGGTGGATTATGCCGGGGGGTTGTACGATATGCGAAGGGATCCCGGTGAACAGTACGATATGAAATCGGTCCATCCTGAAATTGTAAAGGAACTCGAACAACTTGCCGACAGCATGCGGATGAAACTGGGAGATGCCCGCATGGAGATCAGGGGAACGGAGAACCGCATGCCGGGAAGACTGGCAAAATAGCATGAAGCGATTGTCTCGCTGAATCAGTGGACTGCATCTGAAACAGTAAAACCAACAAATATGAATCTGAGAACCCATTTAATCCTGGTCCTTTCCCTATTTTTCGTGGTTTTATGGACCAACGCAGAAGGTCAGCAGGACAATGGATCCACACACCGTTTCAACGGACCATACAGCGGTGCATATCTCGACCGGGTGGCTTTCCCCATCGGGGGGATCGGTGCCGGTATGATCGCCCTCGAAGGTACAGGGGCCATTTCACATGTGTCGGTGCGTCACAAGATGGATTTCTTTAATGAACCCTGCATGTTTGCGGCCCTGTCGGTCAAAGGTGTAGAAAACGGGTCAAAGGTGCTGGAAGGGCCGGTGCCGAAATGGAAGTATTTCGGGAGGGCTCTTACCGGAAGAGGAAGCCCCAGGACCAGTTACGGGCTGCCGAGGTTTTCTGAGGCAGCATTCACCGCCAGGTTTCCTTTTGGGAATATTCAACTGGATGATCCTGATGTTCCCCTGGAGGTGAAAATCACAGGCTGGAGTCCTTTCATTCCCCGCGATCCCGATAACTCCAGTCTCCCGGTGGGAATGCTGGAATACACATTTACCAACCCTACTTCCGGGATCGTGGAGGCCGTGTTTTCCTATCACAGCAGGAACTTTATGGCCATGAACAGGCAGGCGGAGATCCGTCCGCTCGAAAATGGGTTCCTGCTTTTCCAACCCGGGTCAGAGAAAAACCCTGAATACGAAGGGTATTTCGGGTTCTTTGTGGAAGGGGACAAGGCCACTGTGGACCACTGCTGGTTCATGGGAAGTCATTTTGATGACTTTACCCTGCTCTGGGAAACTATTGAGAAAGGATTGGTCAGGGCAAATCCTCCTTGTGACGGGTCGGCTCCCGGGGCATCCCTTTATGTGCCTTTTGAGCTCGGACCGGGAGAAAGCAAGACCATCCATCTGGGAATTGCCTGGTATGTTCCCCATACCACCCTTCGTTACGGGCAGGACCCACCCGGGATCACGGAAGAGGGGTGTGGGGCACTGCTGACTCATGTACCTTGGTATGCCGGCAGGTTCGCTGACTTTCAGGAACTTGTATCTTATTGGAAGAAAAACATTTTTTCCTTACGGGAACGGACGGATAAATTCAGCGAGACCTTCTATCAGGTTTCCCTTCCTGACGAAGTAATAGAAGCAGTGGCTGCCAACCTTACCATCCTGAAATCACCAACAGTGCTGCGCCAGACCGATGGCAGGCTCTGGGCTTTCGAAGGTTGTTCAGATGACCGTGGCTGTTGTCCCGGATCATGCACTCATGTATGGAATTATGCCCAGGCTATAGCCCATCTCTTCCCCAGTCTCGAGCGGAGCCTGAGACAGACCGAATTCAATGAAAGCCAGAGTGAATATGGCCGGCAGACTTTCCGGGCCACCCTGCCCATACGGCCTGCTAGCCATGATCCTGCCGATTACTTGGAGAACCGTTTTGCTGCTGCTGACGGCCAGCTCGGCGGGATTATGAAGATCCACCGTGAGTGGAGGATTTCCGGTGATACGGAAT
>DQWH01000081.1 GCA_011042635.1 Bacteroidota bacterium
CCCACGGTATCAGTGGCTGACCAGTAAAGAAAAAACGGAAAAATGGATTCGAACGTACAGTGAAATTTCCAGAAGTACCTGATCGATAAGGACGGGAACCCGGTAGAGGTGGTTCCACCGCGTGTTCGCCCCGATGATGAAAAAATTGTGAAATGGATCACAGGGGAATCCTGAATATTTTTCTTTGATTCATGGTTAGGTTGGTTAGTGTGCTAAGGAAGGCCAGTCGGGAAAGACAGGCTTTTTATGGCCTGATACCTGAAAAATACAGGTACCGTTCCCGGGATAGGATAGGATTAAAATAGGAATATAAAAATATATCTATACAATAAACTACGTAGATAGTAACGTAGATAACTACGTAGTTTAATATGCTCGGTTCCATGGGGATGACCGGATATGTTCGGGGTGGGGAGGTAGTGAATGGGGGAGCTGGTAGCTGCTGCCAGAGGAGAGTTCCTGCGCTTAGGAATCTTTTGTTCTATTACAAACAGGTCGCTGCTACGCGGCTTGATAGCTTTGGGGAATGCGAATCAATGGAAATGACGGGAAAATGAGTTCCGTAGCAGGAGCGGCCTGTTAACTGAATGACAGGAAGAAAACGGGTACTTATTCATACCCTGATTCCCATGTGGCTACATGGGTTTTGAACATACAGTCAGAAAGGGTCCGCGCGGACCTGCCTGCCGGCCTTTCCGTCGAAAAATTGAGGAACGGAACGGTTTTCTCGTCCGGGAAGTTTAATTTTGCACTGGATAAAAACCACAAAACCCTTTGTAATGACAAATGCCGATATTTTCGATCTGGTCGTGATGCCTCTTCTGATCTTCCTGGCCAGAATAGCCGACGTTTCTATCGGCACCATCCGGATCATTATGGTTTCCAAAGGAAACCGGACACTGGCTCCCATTCTGGGCTTTTTCGAGGTGCTGATCTGGATTCTGGCCATCAGCCGCATTATGCAAAACCTCGATAACTGGATCAACTATGTGGCCTATGCGGCAGGTTTTGCCACCGGTAATTACCTGGGGATGCTGCTCGAGGAAAGGCTGGCCCTGGGGATGCTTCTGGTACGGGTGATCACTCAGCGTGATGCGAGCCTGCTGATCTCTTCCCTGCATGAAAGAGGCTACGGGACTACATCGGTGGATGCCCGGGGTTCTAAAGAACAGGTCCATGTGATCTATACCATTATTAAACGCGCAGATTTGCCGAAGGTGATCGAGGTGATCAACAGTTTCAATCCCCGTGCGTTTTATTCGGTAGAAGATATCCGCTACGTAAGGGAAGGAGCTTTCCCCGTGAGCCGCACGAAAACCCGGCTGGGTTTGAATCCCCTGAAAACATGGAGAAAGGGGAAATAGATATAAGATATAAAAAGGATTTTGCCGGCATGGCAGAAATATAACACGGCAGGATAATGGAAACAAAACAACATCTGAAACCCCTGAAGACTCCCGTTTACCGGGATTCGGGATTCCGTCTCGATGATGCAACGGTTACTGCCAGTGCATTCCGTGACGAGCAAGAACAGGAACGAAAACCCGGCTATTATATTTATTCCAGGTACCGGAATCCCACCGTGGTGGCGGTGGAAGAGCAACTGATGAATATCGAGCAGAGCGAATGGGCCCTGTTGACCCAGAGCGGAATGTCGGCTATCGATACCGCCCTGTCGATATTCCAGGATGCCGGGTCGGATAAACCCTTGCTGTTTTTCAGTGAAATATACGGTGGTACCAATACTTTTATTGATGAAGTACTGATCAAACGCCGGGGAATCAGGGCCGAACGCCTTTTTCCCGAAAACAACCGATATGATCCTTCGTATTTCCGCATCCGTATGGAGGAACTCCGGCCTTCCCTGGTTTTCCTTGAAGTGGTGACCAATCCCATGCTGATGGTTACCGATGTGCCGGCCATGATTGACATAGCCCATGAAATGGGTGCCAGGGTGCTGGTGGATAATACCTTTGCCACTCCGTATCTGTTTAAACCGTTGCAGGCAGGAGCCGACCTGGTGATCCACAGCGCCACCAAGTACCTGTCGGGTCATGGCGATGTGACCGCTGGTGTAATTTGCGGCAATCTTGACAGTCTGTTAAAAAGGGCCGTGGAATACAGGAAATACGTGGGGCATATGATCAGTCCCGACGATGCCTACCGCCTGGGAAACCAGCTCCGAACCTTTTCCCTCAGAATGCAGAAACATGTGGAGAATGCGGAAAGGCTGGCACATTTTCTCGATCACCATCCGGCCGTGGAAACCACCATCTATCCCGGACTGGAGCATCATCCGGGTCACGGGCTGGCCAGCCGTTTGTTCGGGGGCAGAGGATACGGAGGGATGATCACCTTTGATCTGGCGGGGAAAAATGCCGGTGAAAAAAAAGATCGGCGGGACCGTTTTATCCATGCCCTGAAAGACACTATTCCCCTAATTCCTTCCCTGGGAGATGCTGATACTACCCTGCTGCCCGTGGAGCCGGTATGGGGTGCCAAATACCCCATGCCGGGACTGATCCGTCTGTCGGTTGGCATAGAACCGTATGAGGAGCTGGAGGGGAATATCAGGAAAGCGATGGACAGCCTCTGACACAAGACCCGGATAACGGCATGCTGAAAAGATTTTATCCGGAACTGAATGATCTGGAGAGGCGTACCTTCCGGTTGCACTTCGTGTATGCCAGCCTGGACGGTTTTATCATGGGGCTGTTTATCCTGAACGAGTTTGTATTTCTGAAAAGTCTCCGGGGCAGCAGTTACCAGGTGGGTATGCTTTTCCAGTTTTCGGTGGTGGTCCTGATCTTTCTGTTATTTTTCAATGAATTCCTGAGGAGGGCGGGCAACAAACGTAAAATGCTGCGGTGGACGGCCGTCATTACCCGTATGCCTTTGTTTTTCATGATTCTGTTCCCGGCAGAAGCAGAAGGAGTAGCCGGCAGGCATCACTGGATATTCCTTCTGTTATTTCTGGTATACTACATGGCCAACCCGGTGCTTTTTCCCACTATCAATCTCATTTTGAAACGCAATTACAGGCATCAGCATTTCGGTGCATTGTATTCCTTCTCCACTTCTTCTTCCAGGCTGCTGATGCTGCTGGCCACTTTCGGCTTCGGACTGGTGCTTGATCAGGATCCTTTTGCATTCCGGGTGGTGTATCCCATAGCAGGAGCACTCAGCATGTTTTCCATATTCATGCTGGCTGCCATTCCTTTCAACGCTGTCCCTGCACAGAGAAAACGGAAGGGTTTGCTTTATGCCGTGGGCGATTCCCTGAGGACCCAGTGGAACATTCTGAAAAGGAACAAACCCTACCGCGACTACGAGATAAGCTTTATACTGTACGGGTTTGCATATATGAGTACGTTTGCTGTGATCACGATTTTTTATGAACGAGAGCTTCACCTGTCCTATTCCGGTGTGGCATTTTATAAAAATGTGTTCAACATACTTGCCATCGTATTCATCCCGGTATTCGGTCGTTTGATTGGGAAGACCGATCCCCGCCGTTTTGCCGTATGGTCATTTTTGATGATGGCCCTGTACATATTCTTTACCGGTCTGACCGAATACCTTCCCTGGAAAGCGGATATCCTGGGTATTCAGTGGTATTTATTCCTTTTCCTGAGCGTGATATTCAATGGCCTGTTTATTGCCATGAATACCCTGTTGTGGCATATCGGATCGGCCTATTTCAGCCGGGCGGAGGAAGCGGGTGATTACCAGGCCGTTCATGCCTCGCTCACAGGGATGAGGGCTCTGTTTGCTCCCCTGGCAGGGGTATGGTTTTATGAAACCATAGGCTTTACGTGGACCTTTGCCATTGCAATCCTGTCCCTGGTTGCCGCAATGGTTGTGAATCACATGTCGGTGAAAAAGTCCCGTTTACTGCAGGTGTTTACCGTTTCAGAAAACATCCACGATCCGGAATGATTTCCCGTTAAAAGTAAACGTTTCCCCTTTCTTTTTCCCTTCCATGGCTTTAAAAAGGGGGACCATAGGCGAAATGGCAAAGAATTCCTCCCCGTCAAGACATACCTTTCCCAGGCCTATCGATATGAAAAGCCGGTTCTGGTCGGTGATTACCACCGAACCAAATTCCGCACAGGATTTCGTCTTGTGCGTATCGATCCGCTCAAGTACTTTCCTTTCCTCAATAATCTTGGCCAGCTGACGGGCAAACATGTCCCTTTTTTCGAGCATTTGTGTGCGGTAGGTATCGGTCATGTCCATGGCATGCTCGTATTCGTTGGCTGTTTCCTGAGCTTCCTTCATCAGCGCCTTATTGTGTTCTTCGATCTTTACCTGTTCAGCCAGGCATTTTTTAACCAGCCGTTTTTTCATCTCAAGACGCTTGTCCATAGTCTTGCATTTTTCATTTTTCAAAAAACTGTTCCGTACCTCTCCCGCATGATTCAGATTCGTCTGGATGGATAAAAAAAACCGGAAATCGACAGGGATTAACCGGAATAATTTGCGGGATGGAGACGATTAATTCTCTCTGATTTTATACTTTTAGGAATTCAATCTTGTGCTAAATTAATAAAAATAAACATAAAATGAAAAGAATAACCTTTTTCGCATTTCTGTTTTATATCATGTTCCTGCCGCTTTCCGGGCAGAACCGGGAAAAACCCGACTGGGAAGGCGGCTTCCCTGACGGATGCACTTCCATTACTGCCGGCAGGCTGGCCACGGCCGACGGCTCCGTAATTACCTCACACACCGACGACAGCCATCGCACACGATCATGGATGGATATTGTACCTGCCATGGATCACCGGCCGGGTTCGTATGTCATTATGCGAAAAAGAGCCGCCGACGATAGCTATGCAATGCCTGGCTATCGTCATGATTCCATCGGTGTGATCCCGCAGGTTCCCCATACATATGCCTATGTTAATACCGCCTATCCCTGTATGAACGAACATCAGCTCGGGATCGGGGAATCCACTTTTGGAGGCAGGGAAGAATTGCAGTCGGATGCCGGGCTGATCGACTGCCAGCGTTTATGTCAGTTGCTGGTGGAAAGGTGCAGTACCGCCCGGGAAGCCATTCGTACCGCCGGTGAGTTGCTGGCTGCGTACGGGTGGAACGATGCCGGGGAAGCTCTGACCATTGCCGATAAAAATGAAGTGTGGCATCTGGAGATCGTGGGTCCCGGAAAAGGCAAAGTGGGTGCCGTGTGGGTGGCCCAGCGGGTTCCTGACGAGCATGTATCGGTCAATGCCAATGCCAGTACCATCAAGGAGATTAATCTGGATGATCCCGATCATTTCATGGCTTCCGACAACATTTTTGAGGTGGCCAGGGAAAACGGCTGGTGGAGTGAAGAGGACGGTCCTTTCCGCTTTTGTTATGCGTATGCCCCTGAAAGCCGCACCTCCCTGGCTGCACGGAGGCGTGAATGGAGGGTCTTCGACCTGCTGGCCCCTTCTCTTCAGCTTGACCCCAATGCGGAAAATTATCCTTTCTCCGTTAAACCCGATGAACCGGTTACTCTGGAGAAACTGGTCAGTATTTTCAAGGATTATTACCAGGGGACGGAATTCGACATGAGAAAGACCCTCACCGTGACCGACGAGGAAGGCAGGTCGGTAATTTCTCCGCTGGCCAATCCGCACATGCCGTACGACATGAACCGGCTTTTCCGGATCAATGGCGGCTGGGGCTGGAGAGGGGAAAGGACCATAGCCCGCTGGTATACCATGTATGCCACCATTATTCAGTGCCGCAACTGGCTGCCCGATGAAATAGGGGGAGTGGTGTGGCTGGCTCAGGACAACGTGGCCAGTTCCATCTATATACCGGTATATGGGTGTGTAACCGATTTACCGGAACCGTATAAAACACCCGGCCGGATCAACGGATATACCCGGGAATCGGCCTGGTGGGCTTTCAACAGGCTGGGAACCCTGGCCGCCCAGCGATGGGGGGATATGCACAAAGATGTTGATGCCGTGTGGGATCCGTGGCAGAAAGAGCTTTTCGAAAACCAGGAAGAAGTGGAGCGGATTGCCCTTGAGATGTACAGAGCCCGCAATCCCCGAAAAACCATTGAGTTCCTTACCGGATATACCATGGAGTGGGGAAATAAAGTGGTGGAAAAGGCCTGGGAACTGGGCGATATGCTGTGGACCAAATACGATGAATTGTTCTGAAAAAACACCAAAATCAGCTATTTGTATGTTATGAAGAAGGAGAACAAACGAGGATTTGCCAGTGACAACAACGCAGGAGTGCATCCCGATATCATGACCGCCATCTTAGAGGCCAATCACGGACATGTGCTCGGTTACGGGGATGATCCGTATACCAGGAAGGCAGTGAAAAAGATCAGGGAGGAATTCGGGGAGGATACTGAAGTATTTTTTGTTTTTCTGGGTACCGGCGCCAATGTACTGGGACTGGCAGCCGCCACCCGTTCCTACCATTCGGTGATCTGTGCGGAAACAGCCCATATCCAGGAGGATGAATGCGGGGCTCCTGAAAAGTTTACGGGCTGCAAATTGTTGCCGGTGGAGACTACTGACGGAAAGCTCACCCCGGAGGCTGTGGCCGGGCATGTGTATGGCATTGGTTTTGAACACCATTCCCAGCCACGGGTTATTTCAATCACTCAGGCCACGGAAATGGGAACGGTATACACTAGGGAAGAGATCAGGGCACTGGCCGATTTTGCACATGCACATCAAATGGTTCTGCATATGGACGGGGCACGAATAGCCAATGCCGCGGCATACCTGGATGTTTCGCTCAGGGAAACCACACGGGATGCGGGAGTGGATATCCTGTCGTTCGGGGGGACCAAGAACGGCATGATGTACGGGGAAGCCGTTCTTTTTTTCAATCCTCTGCTGGCAAGGGAATTTCAGTATATCAGGAAGCAGGGAATGCAGCTGGCTTCAAAAATGAGGTTCATTGCCGTTCAGTTCGATGCCATGCTGAGTAACGGACTCTGGAAAAAGAACGCCCTGCATGCCAACCGCATGGCCCGGAAACTGGCCGAAGCCGTGAAAGATATTCCCGGGGTGACCCTGACACAGAAAGTGCAGTCGAACGGGGTTTTTGCCATAGTTCCTCCTGAATGGATTCCCCGTTTGCAGAAAGAATTTTTCTTTTACGAGTGGGACGAAAAAAAATCTGAAGTGCGTTGGATGACCTCATGGGACACCCGCGAGGAAGATATATCCGATTTTGCAGGCCTGGTGAGAAAACTGGCCGGACAGTGAAAACCGGACAGGAAATTTCATGCCGCGTATCGTATGCCGTTGTCAGGAAATTTCCGGGGATGAGATCATTCGGGTCATACGCGAAAGGAAACCGCGATCGCTGGCATAATTCATCATGTTTACGGGAGTAGAGACCGGTTGTGGGCGATGCATTCCCGATCTCCGTGAACTGCTTAAATCCTGTTCGGATCTTTTAGCCGGTGATGATGACAATTCTCAGGGCAGTAAAAGGGAACTGTCGCCGTAACTCAGAAAACGATACCCTTCTTTCAGGGCATGCTGGTAGATCTTCCTCCAGTCATTTCCCGTAAAGGCAGCTACCAGCAGGATAAGCGAGCTTCTGGGCATGTGGAAATTTGTGATCAGCCCGTCCACCATCCGAAAAACATACCCCGGAACGATCATGATCCGTGTTGATCCTTCCAGCCGGTCGAGTCCATGCCTGTCGAGCCAGCCGATCAGGTTCTCCAGGGCCTGCGTTGCCGAAACCTCCGGGGTGGCGTTGTAGGCATCCCATTGTTCCAGATGAAAGGGATATTCAGGTTCCTTTCTTTTAGCCAGGCTGTTCCCTATCCAGTAAAGACTTTCCAGGGTCCTGACCGAAGTGGTTCCTACCGCCACGGTGGTGCCCGTGTGCCGGTGCAGTTTTTCCAGGGTAGACTTTGCCAGTGAGAAGTGTTCGGTATGCATGGCATGCGATCTCAGGTCCTTTCCTTTGATGGGTTTAAAAGTACCCGCTCCCACATGCAGCGTGAGGTTTACCACAGGGATCTCTTTTTCTCTAACCGATTTATCCACGGATTCCGTAAAGTGCAGCCCGGCTGTCGGAGCCGCTACCGATCCCGGGATGCGTGAATAAACGGTCTGGTATCTTTCTCCGTCAATGTCTTCCGATTCACGCTGCAGGTA
>DQWH01000134.1 GCA_011042635.1 Bacteroidota bacterium
GAAGCCAAACTGGGTGAGTATCTGGTCATAGCCCGGCGGAACGGGGATGCCTGGTATATCGGGGGGATAACCAACGGTGAAAGCCGTTCTTTTAACATTGACCTGTCATTCCTGAAATCAGGACCCTACAGGGCAACCGTCATGACCGACGGGATCAATGCCGACCGGTTTGCCGAAGACTATAAAAAAACAACTCAAACGGTAACGAACAGTTCCATACTGAAAATACAGATGGCTCCCGAAGGGGGATTTGCTGCGATGATAAATCCCCGGTAAAGAAAAAATACGTCTGTTTCCGGACTGAATTTTTTCTTTTCCTGACGGACCATGCAACGGTTCCGGTCATGCCTTTTTGCCGGTAGCATCATTTGGCGCTCCCGTTTATTTTCATTTTCTGTTTTCTTCCCGGGTATCTTTTTTCCCGATCGCCTGATAAAATGAGCTGTCAAGCCGTGATCCGCGACGGAAACAACGATCTGCTCACAGAACAAGCGGCGGGCATGCGGATCAGCATCCTGCAGGGTGCGGCTGACGGAACGGCCGTGTATACCGAAACCCATACTCCGGTTATCAGTGCCTCGGGTGTGGTGGCCGTCGGGATTGGAACCGGTGTCACCACGGAGGATTTTTCTTCCATCGACTGGTCTGACGTACCGTAATTCCTGAAAACCTCAAAACAACCAGATACAATGATGGTGTCGATATACCCCTGGTGGAAGATCTCTCTTCATGGAGCAGTCTGGAGGCTCCCGGGTATTGCTGGTATAGAATGATTTGGCCACCTGCGGTGAGCTCTATGGTGCACTGTATAACTGGCATGCGGTCAATACCGGCATACTTTGTCCTGGCGGCTGGCATGTTCCCTCACATGAGGAATGGATCGTACTGACCGATTTTCGGGGCGGAATAGATGTTGCCTGGGGAAAAATGAAGGAAGCCGGTACGGAATACTGGCTCGAGCCCAATACGGGAGCTACCGGTGAAAGTGTTTTTACAGCCCTGCCGGGTGGCGACCGAAGCTCCAGCGGGGCGTTCGGCGTGCATCAACAACCGGGAAGCTGGCGGAGACCTGCCGGGCTCACTACCCTGAGCATCTGGAGCCGTGGGTTGGGTTACGACAATGATGATGTAAATGAGAGATACTACAATAAACGCGGAGGGTTTTCCGTGCGTTGCGTCAGGGATTAAAAGTAAATCCGGAAGAAATACTGCCGGATTTGTTTCTGCGTCCTGGTTTTCAGGTACAGGGCTGTCCGAACGGTTTTTTAAAGGAAAATATCAATAAAATCTGCAGCGGCTACCTGGTTTTGGTTCTTGATGGTCCGTTTTTCGCCAGACAGCCTGGTTACCGCACATTCCCTGAATACCGTGCAGTGGCCGTTCTTATCGGGAGCATATCCCCTGCATACGCGTAATACATCCGGCGAAATTTCGTCGATGAGCACAATTTTCCCGTCGCCGTATTTCAGCCGGCCCAGTTCAAATTTTCCGTCAATCACATGCAGGTTTTTCGAGGCAAATTCCGAGGAAACGATCCCGGCAATGTTCTTTACCAGTTCAACACTTTGCCCGATCTCTTCCCGGGTCATAGCTCCTGTTTCTTCCAGGGCTTCCAGGGTGATCAGAATGTCACTGTCACCTTTTGTCCAGACCTCCACCACCTTGTGAAGATTCCGGCAGGGTGTTACAAAAGGGTATCTTCTCCAGAAGCTTCCCGTGGCATTGTTCCTCCAGGTGAACTCGAGATTCTGCAGGGGGGCTGACCCGGCTATTTCCGGGTGTTCTGCCGGTAATCCCAGGGGTGTGGCAGGTTCCACAATCATTTTGTTATCGCTGATCGTTTCGATGTAATGCGAGGGAATACCCTTTTCTTTCAGCAGCCTGAAGAAATAGGTGGCAAACCGGCAGGCAATGGCCCCTTTACCGGGTATTTCCCCCACCACCGTATCATAGCCGGGATCGAAAACGGTTTTTCCGTTTTCCAAATAACCCGTGGCCCTGTCGGTGAAAACGAAAAGGTACTTGCCGGCATGAGGACCTTCGGGAATTTTATATACATCTTTCGATTTTCCGCGGTATACCAGATTTTGTTCTTCCATACATTTTCGATATTTGTACAGGTAAAAATAGGATTCCCTGGCGATTATGCAAATCCTTTTTAATATTCATGGATTACTTTTAAATAAATGAAATGAATAACACCCTGTTTTTCGTTCTGGCTGTTCTCCTGTGCCGCCCTGTACTGAATGCGCAGGATGGGCTTATTAGTAATGTATGTAACCGCCATACTACCGGCCTTTCGGGCAGCTGGCAATATATTGTCGACCCATACGAAAACGGATATTATAACTACCGCTGGGAGCCATTCGATCAGATGGAAAGACCTGGTAAGGAGGCTTTCTTTATGAACGCGAAACCTGATTCACCCTCCGACCTGGTAGAGTATGATTTCGACCGGTCGGATTCCATCCGGGTGCCGGGCGACTGGAATACACAGAAGGAAAAATTGTTCTATTACGAAGGGACCGTGTGGTATAAAAAATCGTTCTCTTATAGTAAAGAAAAAGCCTTCAACAGGTTGTTTGTATATTTCGGGGCGGCCAATTACCGTGCCGAAGTGTACCTGAACGGGAAGAAGCTGGGAACCCATACCGGAGGATTCACCCCGTTCTGTTTTGAGATCACCGGCCTGGTAAGGGAGAAGGATAATTACCTGGTTGTGAAAGTGGACAACAGGCGGCTTAGGGAAGGGGTGCCCACCCTTAATACTGACTGGTGGAACTATGGCGGCTTGACCCGGGAGGTGAAGCTGGTGGAAACGGCGGAGAATTTCATTCAGGATTATTTCATCCGCCTCCATTCCGGCGATCCTGCACGTATAGCGGGAACGATCGTGATTAACGGTCCGGAAGCGGCAGGGCAAACCGTCCGGATAAGCATTCCGGAACTGGGTATTTCCACAGAAGTGGTGACGGATCGGGCCGGACGGGCCGGTTTTGATATCCGTTCGGAGAAAATCCGGCCCTGGTCGCCGGAAGATCCTTATCTCTACGAGGTGATCCTGGAAACGCGGGAAGAAAGACTGGCTGACCGGATCGGTTTCCGGACCATAGAAACCGAAGGCAGGTCCATCCTGCTGAATGGCCGGCCGGTTTTTCTCAGGGGGATCTCCATCCACGAGGAAAGCCCGCTGTGGGGAGGCCGGGCCTGGTCGGAAGAGGATGCCCGGCAGCTTCTGATGTGGGCGAAAGAGCTGGGATGCAATTTCGTGCGCCTGGCTCATTATCCCCACAACGAGCACATGGTGCGGCTGGCAGATGAAATGGGCCTGATGGTATGGGCAGAGATCCCGGTGTACTGGACTATCCTGTGGGATAATGAAGAAACGTACCGGAATGCCGAAAACCAGCTTTCGGAGATGATTACCCGTGACAGGAACCGGGCATCGGTCATCATCTGGTCCGTGGCCAATGAAACGCCGGTGAGTGAAGCCCGGAACCGGTTTCTTACCCGCCTGGCCGGAAAAGCCAGGGAGCTCGACCCTACCCGGCTCATCAGCGCCGCCCTGGAACAATCTGCCTACCGCGGGAAACCGGATGTACGCACCATTCATGATCCTTTTGCCGGTGTGGTGGACGTGCTGAGTTTCAACCAGTATATCGGCTGGTACGACGGATTGCCCGATAAGTGCAGGAGGATCAGCTGGGTGATTGAACAGGACAAGCCCGTGCTGATCTCCGAGTTCGGGGCGGGGGCGAAGCAGGGCCTCCACGGCGACAAAACTGCCCGGTGGACCGAAGAGTATCAGGAATACCTTTATGAGGAAACACTGAACATGATCGGGCGCATTGACGGTCTGCAGGGGTGTTCCCCATGGATCCTGAAGGATTTCCGCTCGCCGCGCCGGGTGCTTCCCGGTATACAGGACGGCTGGAACCGCAAGGGCCTGATCTCGGAGGAGGGAAAGAAAAAGAAGGCGTTTTACGTATTACAGGAATTTTATATGGAAAAAGCACGCGATGCGGCCAAAAATTGAATGAATATTGCCGGCCCTGTGTTGCTACAGAATGAAATTACTCAGGTCTTTCCACAAAACCTAAACTATGAATAACAATAAACATTTAATAGTAAGCGGGGTACTGTTTGCCATCGTATTGTTTTTATGGCCCATTTTTATGGCCATTGCCCAACCCGCAGTGACGGGAACTGAACAGCAGCTCTACTGGGTGATGAGAAACCTTGCAATGTACCGGTGTCAGTTCATTCTGGCATTTCTGATCGCTCCCCTGGTGCTTTATATGATGTCCGCCCAGCTCGACCGGGCCGGAACCGGAGGTGGAACAGCCGGATTGACCGGCCGGCTTTTTCTTGCCGGGTATCTGGTATTGAACAGTATTTCCTATGCTTCACAAATTGTTCTTGTTCCGGTATTTATGAGGGCCGGAATGGTTCAGCAGGCCGGGCTATTTTATTTCGGTTCGGAAGAATCGGTGGTTTATTTTCTGAACCAGATGGGGTATGCTTTCTGGGCTGTCGGGGCCATTATACTTTTTGTCCCGCTGGTTAGGCACAGCGGAATGATAAGATACATATCAGGGCTTTATCTGATATCGGCCCTCCTGTCCATCGCAGCATTTGCGGGTCTGATGGCGGACAGCAAAGTGCTGAACTCACTGACCCTGTACAGTGGACTGATACTTGCTCCCGTGGGCATTCTGACAGCAATCTGGGGCATACGTGAGCAACTGCATAAGGAATGAAATGAAGTAGCCAAACCTCTTGACCCCGTTAGGGGTCGCAGGATTTCTGTTCCTGCCCGATTACAAAATTTTCTTTCACCTTCATTGATCCGTTCCCCGGTAATTCAGCACCGGCCATGTCCACCGTTCCGTTACCACACCCTCGCGGGTGATCTCTTTCCCGCGCCAGGAAAGGGTGACCCGGTAGGTGCCGGGTTCGGCGCGCATCGTATTCCAGTAGATTTTCCGGATGCCCTTTTCTGCGGGAATTTCCCTGCGGTAAACCTCTTCCCCCTTAGCATCCTTGATGGTGAAGGTGGCATTTTCGCTGCTGCTTTCCGCAAAACGATACCAGATCTCCAGTCCGTTCGGTTCATTCGGTGTCCTGATCTGATTGCTCCCTTTGATGTTGTAATTGCCCCATGAAGCCTGCTGTGACCGGTTCATCTGAGGTTTCGGTTCAATTTCGAAAAGATGGAATTCTTTTGCCTCCACTTCAGGGGTCAGTTGCTGCAGGGGGGTGATATCCGTAATCCAGACACCCCTGCCGTAGGTTCCCACCACCAGGTCGCCTTCCCTGGGATGGACCAGCAGGTCGCGTACCACTACGGGTGGCATATTGGCCCTGAGGGAATTCCAGCTTTTTCCCCTGTCGGTGGAATAGTATACTCCGATATCATTTCCCACGAACAGAAGATCGGGGTTTCTGGTATCTTCAAAAACCACGTTGATGGGATATTCCGGCAGGCCGGAAGAGATATCCTTCCATGATTTCCCGAAATCATCCGTTACATAGAGATACGGGCTGAAATCATCGTTCCGGTACCCGTTTTTAGCCACATAGGCCCGGCCGGCGGTGTGTTTTGATGCGACCACCCGGCTGCTCCACCGTTCATGGGGCATGCCCAGCTTTTCGAGATCGCCGGTGAACTCGGTCCAGTGTTCTCCCCCGTCGCGGGTCATATGAATGCGGCCGTCGTCTGTTCCCACCCATATCAGCCCTTCCTGCAGGGGCGATTCGTCCAGGGTGGTGATGGTGCAGTACATCACGTGACCGGTACCGGCAATTTTTATCCGGTCGTTGTATGTCAGGTCGGGACTTACCTCCCTCCAGGTGTCGCCCCGGTCGTCCGACCTCAGCAGTTTCTGGGCGCCGGCATAAATGGTCCGGGTGTTGTGGGGCGATATCATGATGGGGGGTGTCCAGGTGAACCGGTACCGGTCGCTTCCTTCGGGTGCCTGAGGAACGATTCTCACCCGTTCCCCGATGGACTGGTCCACCCGGTGATGGGCCCCGAACTGGCTGGTAAAATAAAGCCACCGGCTGTCTTCCGGATCCACCCGGGTGTACATGCCGTCCCACATGCCGGTCACCACCCAGTCTTCGATGGAAACTTCGCCCGACCAGCTGTTGGAGGGTCCTTTCCAGGTTTCATGATCCTGAAGGCCTATATAGATATTATAGGGTATCTCGTTGTCCACTTCCACCATATAGATCTCTCCCAGCGGCAGGTGGTGGTAGTGCATCATTTCCCGGCCGCCGTCCCAGGTCTCGTAAACCCCTCCGTCCGAACCGAGGATCATATGGTCTCCGTCGCGCGGATCGATCCACAGGGTGCGGTTGTCGCCGAAATTGGTCCGGAAACGGTCGGCTTCCCGGCCGGTGGGCCAGGTTTTGCCGCCGTCAAGGGTGTAAAACATGCCGGCGCTCAGAATGAATATCCTGTCGGGATCGTCCGGGTCAATGCAGATCTTGTTGAAACTGTAAGCCGCCTTACCGCTCACATCCAGCTTTTCCGGATCATTCAGCCTTTCCCAGGTTTCTCCGCCGTCAAAGGAGCGGTAGCATTCGCCTCCCACCAGGTTGTCAAAGGAGTGGTCGGTAAATTCGTCGAAAGGTACGGGCTCATCGGGGTCAATCCCCGGCTTGAGATTCAGGTTCTGTACCACAGCCACCAGCACCTCGGGATGGTTGTACTGCAGATCGATACCGATACGCCCCAGGGGGCCGTCAGGGAAACCTCCGCCGCTGATCATTTTCCACGACCGGCCTCCGTCAACCGATTTATATAACCGGCTCTTTTCCCCTCCGGGCTCAAAGGTCCACGGCAGCCGTACCTTTTCATAGGCCGAGGCATAGATGATATCGGGATTGGCGGGGTTCAGGGCCAGATCGATAAACCCGGTAGCTTCATCCACATAGAGAACCTTCTCCCAGGTTTCCCCGCCGTCGGTGGTCTTGAACACCCCCCGTTCTTCGTTCTCAGTCCACAGGTGCCCCATTACGGCTACCCATACAATATCCGGATTGGTCGGATGAATGGCAATCTCAGCAATGTGATGCGAATCGCCCAGGCCCTTGAATTCCCAGGTTTCACCGGCATCGGTGGATTTCCAGATACCGTTCCCGGCATAGGAGGAGCGGGCATTGAAATCTTCGCCGGTGCCGATCCAGACAATATCAGGGTCTGAAGGAGCTACCTCTACATCCCCGATGGAGGTGGTCCCGATTGCATCGGAAACCGGACGGAAGGTGGTCCCCCTGTTTTCTGTCTTCCATACTCCTCCCGCCCTGGGAGCCACATAAAATGTATTTTTGTGTTTTGGGCCGGGGTTCAGGGGAACAGCCAGCTCGCCCACCCAGGCGCTGACCCGGAAGGCTCCGAGATTTCTGTATTCGAAGCCTGTGGGTTCGGCTTCCCTCCGGTACTGCTGTGCTACCGAAATAACAGAAGGAAGAAACGTCAGTAAGATCAGTGTGGTGATTTCTCTGGAAACTTTCATAATAAGTTGATAAACAGATGGTAAATTGTATGTTAGAGAAGCTGTCTGCTGCTCCATGTCTTTTTACCAAATATCTAAAAGAAATGATAATAGAACAAATTTTCTTCAGAATACGCTGTGATGCTTCTGACCGGCTTGCTTATTATTTTCACGGAAAATAAGCGGGCACAGACATACATGCGACCCCGGAGGGGTCGTGGTTAATTTGTTGATCCGTTGATCCTGTAAACAGGCAAATCCTCCGGGTTTGTGGTTTAGTTAGACATTGAAACCCATCGTCTTTGATGATGGGGATGCAGGTTTGGTTAAACCGTTGATTTGCCATCTTAGCTTTATGGGCAAGTATCTCAAATTGACCCATGTTGTTTACAAGTGCGGCTATCATATAGTTTTCACTCCTAAATACAGGTTTTGCATATTGACAGGGCATATTTCA
>DQWH01000024.1 GCA_011042635.1 Bacteroidota bacterium
CGGTCTGCCGGAGTTGAAGGCGAAGCCGGAACCACTGCAAAAGGCAGGATCACCATTGGTCCGGGCGAAACAATGGCCCTCTTCAACAAGAATGGGGCAGGCGTCATTACCTCCATCAGGATCCTTCCCGAGATGGGAAAACTTGTTCCCAGCCTGCTGATGAGGCCGGGAAGGCCTCTTCCTGACAGTGTATCGGGAAGACGGAGGGAATTTCCGTCAGAACCGGGTGAACGGGATGCTCTCAGGGAACTTCTGTTTTCTGTATACTGGGACGGGGAGAAAAAACCTTCTATTCTTACCCCGCTTGGCGACTTCTTTGGGTCGGCACCGGGCTGGAATATTTGCATGGGACTGCCTGCCGGTATGACACGCGATCTTTTCTACAGCAACTGGTACATGCCTTACGGGAAAGGTGCACGTATCCTGGTCAGGAATGATGGGAAAAAGGCAAGGACACTCGGCTTTGAGATCGGCTATCTTGACCTTTCGGAACCCCTTCCGGGTTATGGCAGGTTTCATGCAAAATGGATCAGGGAAGACCAGTCAGATGCAGGATCGGAATGGACCCTGCTAAAGGCCTTCGGCCCGGGGAGATACTGTGGGTTGGTGATCGATATTTACAATCCGAAAGGAATATGGTGGGGAGATACGGAGTACCGTTTTACTGTCGATGGGGAAAAATCACCATCGGTTTCAGGAAGGGGACTCGACGTGTATTTCGGGGCCTGGGCGAACAACTATTTCAGCAAAGCTTATCATGCCCATTCACTCATTGATCGTTCCATGGTCCAGAGGGAACACGAAAGCCTCAACCGCTGGCATATCGCCGATGATATTCCTTTTCAGCAATCCCTGGAAATTGGTTTCAGGAAACATTCCCAGCCTTCCGATTCTGTCCTCTATACGGCAACCTTGTTCTGGTACCAGTATGACGGTGAGAACCAGGGATCTTCTGACATTCCGCTTGATGAACGGCTGGATTATCCGCGGGTTCTTTCTGATCTCGGAATCACGAATTGTACGGAAGGAGAAGATCTGGACGTGAGGGGTTGTTCGGGTGGAGAAGTTTCCGGGCTCTATGTGGAGGGCCTGCATACCGGCGGCTGGAGCGGGATGAGAGGCAAGGAGCAGCTGTGGTGGCGTGGCGTTAGGCCGGGTGACTCCCTTTGTCTTTCTCTTCCGGTTGAGAATGAAAACCTGTACAAGATGAGAATACAGTTCATCAATGGAAGGGATTGCGGGGTGTTCAGGATTTACCTGGATGACAGGCTGGTCGCAGATTCCCTTGACCTGTACCATCATACACTTTCTCCTTCTGCTCCGGAGGACTTCGGTCTTCATTCCCTTGAGAAAGGGGAGCACACTCTCAGTTTCGTTGCATTGGACAGCAGGACGGAAGGGGAAACATTCCAGTTCGGACTGGATTTTGTCCAGCTTGAATCATGGGACCGGTCAAGGGATCCAAAACCTGCAGGCATGCATGTTTATGCAGGTGAGTTTGTAAATATCTACAGCAGGAACAGCATCAACGATCACTGTTTTATCCGCGGGAAGGATGGAAGGTGGCATTTTTACGGAATCGGAGGATCCAAGGGATTTGCCCACGGGAGTTCTCCCTTTCTTCTCGACAGGGAATGGGATATCGAAGAAAGGCCTTTCCCGGTGGAATGGGATCCATGGAGGGAAATCCATCTCTGGGCACCTCATGTGGTGGAAAACAACGGGCTCTATTATATGTTTTACTGTGCCGGTGCAAAGACCGGATATACCTATAGGATGCACCTGGCCACCTCTCCTGACCTGAAGAACTGGACCAGGCACGGGGAGAATCCCCTGTTTTCCGATGGTTTTGATGCCAGGGATCCCATGGTGCTGAAAGTGGGTGACCGCTGGGTGATGTACTATTGTGCAAACACCGATCACCGTGGAGGCAACCATGTAGTGGCTTACAGGCTGAGCGATGATCTCGTTCACTGGGGCGAGCGGCATATTGCCTTCGTTGATCCCCGACGTCACAAAGCCGGGGGACCTACCGAGTCTCCTTTCGTCGTGAGAAGAGGTGATACCTATTACCTCTTTATCGGTCCGCGTGAAGGATATGTGGGGACCGACATATTTGCCTCAAAAGATCCGTTCCATTGGCAGCTTGAAGACAGGGTGGGGCACATCGATTCCCATGCTGCGGAAGTGGTCCGCGATGTCGACGGCAAATGGTACGTAAGCCATTCGGGGGTGGGAGAGGGTGGTCTTTACCTTGCGCCGCTTTACTGGAACGATGGGCTGGAAGGGAAGGATTCCTCCCTGCCTGTCCCCGTTCTGGGAAAGTGACTTGTATGGCTGAATGAGAAAGAAAATAAATGGAAAGAAAATGCCGGATGGACTGGAGTTAGACGGATATGACCAGTCAATATTTGTAAGCGGAAAAATTGAGGAAGGCAGGCGTGAAACTTTTTATTACCACCAGAAAAATGTACTCAGGGCAGTAAGAAAAGACAAATGGAAACTCATGATTTTAATGGGGGTATGGCCCCCGAACCAATGCTTTTTAACCTTGAAAAAGATATTTCGGAAAGCGCCGATCTTTTCTCCATGCACCCGGAAGTGGTTAAAGAACTGATGAAAATGGCGAAAAAGGCACCTGGATTTGAAATTCTATCACCTGGAAAATAAAAATAGATTGATAATGAATCGGATATTGGTTTTTATGATACTTGTTTTTACTATGGGTCAGGCAATGCCACAGGATCCCATGACCCACCATGTTACCGTAAACTCCGATGGGTCCTTTACACCCCAGTATGTATATGTAAACCATGGGGATACGGTAATATGGCATTTCTGCAAGAATACAGACAATATTGTGCCTGTAGATTCCCTGGGTAAGGAAGAAGGCCTGATATTCCAATATAAACCATTTAATTCGACTGACCCAAATGAATTTACAGGTCCTCTTCCGGTGGCTGTTTCAGGTATCTTTACCCAGAGCCCGGAAAGCCCACCTGCCGGATTTGAAATATACAACTTGGGAGAATCAGCCTGTGAGCCGGCTGCATTTGCCAACAACCAGTTTCTCTGCAGTACCGGTGAGGATTTTGCTACCATGGACTGGACCTGGCAGCAGACTGGCATTACCGGTGTGAACATCCGGATGCGCTGGAATGAAATCAACACTGCACCAGGTGTTTACGACTGGAGTGTGCTCGACCGGGAGATCAGAAAAGCAGTGGAGAACGGGAAAATGTATAACCTTACTTTCAAGGCAGGAGCCCAGGGCACCCCTGATTGGATTTTCAATCCGGTTATTGCCGGAGATCGTAAAGTCACCCCGGTAACCGTGCAAATGGTGAAAGACAACGGTATTTCCTGCTTTGTACCGTGGAAAATGGGAAGTCCCTCAGATTCCAATTACCTTTACCACTATTTTGAGATGTGGAAAGCCGCCGCTGCTCACCTGAAAGAAAAAAATGCATATTACCGGGCCCTTGCATATGTTAAACCCTCCGGTTTGAATGAAATCTCACCTGAAAACAAGCTGCCGAGGGGATGCAACTCCATCTGTAGTGTGGTTGACTGCAACGACCGGGCCTGGGCGGAGGAAGGTAAATATACCCCTCAGGCGGTGTATACGTTTTACAGCAAACAGACCGCACTGCTCGCAGAGTTATTTCCTGAAAAGTACATGAGCTATATGTTGATACAGAATGGATTCCCGCTGATAAACAATTACAGCGAATACAAGGAACCGCTGACTGAACCCCTGCCCGGACCGCTGGAGCAGACGGTGACCATACTGAAGAACGGAAGACTGGAACATGGACTGAGGTTTGTGGTCCAGCACAACGGTGTGGGGCCCAGGCCGCAGGACCGAAACCCTCCAATGGACCCCTGTCCGAATGAAGGCATACACCCGGCAGTGGGGCCCTTTGCCTATGCCGGTATGGGCTGTCCCAACCCATTTGTTCTGAGGGAAGGCGAACGCGGCCAGATCACAGGTTTTCAGACCGTCAATGCCAGCGGGGATGCATTGAACCCGGCCACGGTATCCAATCCCGTTGAACTGGAATCGGCCATCAGGAACGTATGGGAAAACTCCGACGCCATTTTCATGGAGATCTATGAACAGCGTTTCTGGGAAGCCGAAATGACCGGACCGGTCCTTGACCCGGATGCAACAGGAAGAACCATTGGGGAATGGAACGAACTGTTCCATCAGCGCAGACTTGATTTCTGGCCCGATCTTCCCAATCCTTTCCCCCTCAGTCATTATCATGTATTCGAATATAACCACCAGCAGCCGGGTGAAAACCAGGTGTTTTATTATGTAAATGCGTCCGCAACATCCACTGAAAGAACAGATAATCCATATGGAGCGGTCATCGTTCTTCCCAGCGGTCCCAATTTCATCGGGAATCTGAATGATTCCGGCAGGAGGGAAACCGTCCGTTGTTATCCCAACCCGTTTGAAGAATCATTTACTGTTCATTACAGCCTGGAAAAACCCGGGCTGGTTGAAATGGTCCTCATGGATGTCATGGGACGTGCTCATGATGTGCTGGTAAGTGCTTATAAGACACCAGGTGAATATACGGTTGAATATGCAGGCATTGGTTCTAATAAACAGCAGCTACCTCCGGGAGTATATTTTCTGAGAACAACCATTGCCGGAGATATAACAGTTAGTAAAATTATTAAAACCCTGAACAAGCATCCATGAAAAAAACTTTTTTCCTGCTTTTTAATAGGAGTGCTTTTTGTGCCCCTGTCCGTTTCTATCCTTGTACAGTCTGAAGGTAAAAGCTTTTGTATGAATACATCGGGGAATCTGGACCGTCATTTCATTGTATACAAACCCGACGGCACTTCAGACCGGCCCTTACCGGTGGTCTTCATGTTTCATGGTGCCAGTGGCAGCGGGGAGCGAGTCTACAATATTTCAGGAGGGAAGGAAAAGGCCGAAAGGGAAGGAGTCATAGCCGTTTTCCTCACCACAAAAAGGTATTGCCTCAGGGGGGAGGAAAGGAACCGTTACATAATCCGCTGGAATGCTGGTGCCCTTCAGAAGGAAGTTTGTGAAAGCGAGACCCTGGCCGATGATGTGCAGTTCTTAAGGGATATGGCTGGTTACCTGAAGGAGAGTTGCCCGGGAGACAACAAGCGGATTTATGCCTCAGGTTTCTCCGATAATTATGTGAGTCGTCTGACAGTCGAAGCCTCCGATATCCTGGCCGCCACAGCTGTGGTGGCAGGAATGCTGCAGGATACGACCTGGCACAACAGGGCCCTGATCCCTTCTTTCCTGGCTGTGGGCCAGAACGAAAAATTGTTAAGTCGCGCTGACGGATCCCCCCTGCCCATTACCCCGAATACCCTTGAGGAACATGAGTTTCTGAGGAATGTGTTGTTCCGGATAGTCGATAAACTCGGTCTGGAGAGGAAATACACCTGCCAGGAAGAAAAATACTATACCCTTTACCCGGAGCAAATCGGGGACCGGCAACCAGTTCAGGCTGGCACTGGCCAGGGACGTGGGACACAACTATCCGAACGGCAGCAATTATCCGTTGGTGGTCGTGGATGTTTTCTGGAAATTTTTACGGGATCGATGAAGCAAACCAAAGGATCATGAATAAAATGAAGAGAAACGTATTCCTTTCGGGACTGATGTGGGTTGTTTTCAGCCTTCATTCGAGCTATGCATTCATCGGTTTGGAAATTACTGATCCGCCTTTGCTTCAGGATGCCCCCCCACCTGCATACAGCAGTGTGTCATATGGGCCGTTTCAGCGTAATCTGCTCGATTTCTGGCAGGTGGGAACGGATGGACCGGCCCCGCTGGTGGTATTTATCCATGGTGGAGGATTTTCTTCAGGCGACAAGAGCCAGGCCATACGGGCCGCCAACATGGGCTACCTCAACCAGTGTCTTGAAAACGGGGTATCCTTTGCAGCCATCAATTACAGGTTCAAAGCTGATGACTGTATCGACACCATTCTTTTCGATATTGCACGCGCGATCCAGTTCCTGAGGTTCAAAGCCGGAGATTGGAAGATCAACAAGCAGAAAGTGGCAGCTTATGGTGGCTCGGCCGGCGGGGGTGCCTCCCTATGGCTGGCCTGTCACGACGACCTGGCCGATCCTTCGAATCCTGATCCGGTGCTGAGGGAATCCACCCGGTTGACCGTGGCAGGGCACCTGGCCGGCCAGGCTACCTACGATTTTGAGAAGTGGGCCTGCATCATCGGAGTATCTGAAAACTGGATGGAGGAAATGGGCAGAGGGGAAGATATAAGCCTGTATCACATCTCTGACAGGTCCATGCTCGGTAGCCCGGAGATCAGTGCACTGAGGAAGGAAGTGGATATGGTTTTCATGATCGATCCATTCGACCCTCCGCTGTACCTGATTAACCTTGCCCCCGAAGGTGAACCGGAAACGGATGCCCGGATTGTGCATCATCCCCGCCATGCTTTGCTTTGCACATCAATAAAATATACGATGAATTGGGTCTGGAAAGTATGCTGGTGCTCAGAAGAACCCCTGAACCTGAGCGGGTAGGGATGATCGATTATTTTCTTTCCTATCTTAAGGAAAACGGGAAAATATGATGAATCAGGATAAAAAACCTTCAATAAAAACCGAAAGATGACTGGAAAAAATTCACTGGGATTGCTGGCACTTGGATCGGCTGCCTGTCTTACAGGCCTGGTTTCCTGTAATTCGGGCAAAGAACAGCAACCGAACATCATTTTTATCATCTGTGATGACCTGAACGATGCCATTACAGGTTATGGTGGCCATCCCCAGGCGCTTACCCCAAACATCGACAGGATGGTCAGCAGGGGAGTAAGGTTTATCAATGCACAGAACAATGACCCGGTCAGCGGACCCAGCAGGGCAAGTCTCATTACCGGACTTTATCCGCATACCTCAGGTTACTTCGGGTACGATTTCAACCACATCCACTGGAGGACAAATCCGGTATTGAAGAAGTCGCTGACATTCTTCGATTTTTTTCGTGCACATGGGTATAAAGTCCTGGGTACAGGAAAGGTTTTCCATAATACCCAGGAGGAATGGTCCTCTTTCGATGAATACGGATATAAACCCAGCTGGGGACCCTGGCCCTGGGACGGTACACCCGATACGGTATATTCCTTCGGACAGCTTGCCGAAACCGCCAATGCAGCATTTCACCAGAAATTTGCCAAAGGCTTTTTCATGATCACCGATCAGTTCGGCCCCCTGTCCGATATCCCTGTTGTTCCTCCACATCCTGAAAAAGGAATTCCCGGTTACACGGGATGGCGCCTGTATCACAAACCTTTCCGTTACGTGGATGAAAACGACAGAGATCTCATGCCCGATGAACTGAATGCAGAATGGGCAGTGGAAAAAATCAGGGAACCGCACGACAAACCCTTCCTGCTGTGTATCGGGATGAACCGGCCGCATGCCCCTGCCTTTGCTCCGGATAAATACTTTGATCTGTTCCCGCTGGAAGAAGTTCAGCTGGCCTCGATCAAAGAAGGGGACACAGATGACTGTGCCGATATCCTTGTGCCTCCGGGTGCAGATGCAAGTATTCTGGGATTCAGGCGTTACGCGAACTACATGAAACAGGGAGGCAGGGAACTTCTGAGGAAATGGACCCAGGCCTATCTTGCCAATGTGGCATTTGTCGATGAACAAGTGGGTAAGATCATGGATGCCCTCGAAGAAAGTGACTATGCTGACAACACCTGGGTGATCCTGACCAGCGACCATGGATATCATATGGGAGAGAAGGAATATCTTTTCAAAAATTCACTCTGGGAAGAATCCTGCCGTGTGCCATTCATCGTTACAGGTCCGGATGTCCCGGGAGGCAAAACCTGTGATCAGCCGGTTTCCCTGGTCGACCTGTATCCCACATTTATTGAC
>DQWH01000180.1 GCA_011042635.1 Bacteroidota bacterium
GCAGAATATAACACAACAGCCCGGCGACAACGGGCTTTTTTTATGGTATTGCCCATTATAATGGATCACCCTCTGCGTAATCCGGCCTTCCGGTTGACCCCGGGCAGAATATAACACAACAGCGCAGCGACAACGGGCTTTTTCCTTTCGTTTGTAATCATTATTTTTGAAATCCGAAAATCAACCCGTCATGCCGCGCATATTCAAATCTGTAAATATTGATATGGAAGAAAAAGAATCGGGAAAGGATTACTTCAACCGGCATCACTCCCCGGATCATCTGTGACGACACGGCAGAAACAGGAAAAAATATTCAGGGTGAAGGAGAAAGTGAAGGTAAAATGATCTGCGGCCAGAGGCCTGGAAAATAATATTATCTTTGCTTTTTTATTTTACCAGCTTCCTGATGGCAAAAACAAAACATAATCAGCACAAATCAGGGGACAGGAAAAAGAACTGGAGGCAGGTATTCCGGTTCATGATCATTCATGACAAATCCCTGAAAGAGGTATTCACCATCCGGTTTACCAAACTGGAAGCGTCTGTATACCTGGGATTACTGGTGCTGGCTATCATAACCCTTACAACTGTCATCATATTTTTTACCCATGTAAGGGAACTGGTTCCCGGATATCCCGACAGTTACATGCGCAGGAATATTGTAATGAACGCCATCCTGCTCGATTCCCTGGAAAATGAGCTGCGTATGCGTGACAGGTATTTTGAAAACATCCGGGCCATCATTTCGGGTGAAGAACCCGACAGCTTCCTGGTCACACGTGACACCAACACCAGTATGAGGCAGATTGAATTCACCCGTTCCCCGGAAGATTCCCTCCTCAGGCATCAGATCGAGGTAGAGGAACGATTCAGCCTGTCGCTCACCGAATCGGCGGAAATAAACCGTGATATCTCCAACCTGTTTTTCGTACCTCCCGTTCAGGGCATTGTGGTGAACAGCTTCAATGCGGCAGAAAATCATTACGGCACCGATATTGTGGCTCCGCCCCGTGAACTGGTTAAAGCCACCCTTGACGGCACCGTGATCATGGCGGCGTGGACACTGGAAACAGGCTATGTTATTCAGATACAGCACGATCACGATCTGGTATCGGTATACAAACATAACCGCGAACTGCTTAAGCAAACCGGAAATGTGGTAAAGGCAGGTGATGCCATTGCCGTCATGGGGAACCTTGGGGAATATTCCACTGGTCCGCACCTGCACTTCGAATTATGGCATAAAGGCATCCCCGTTGATGCGGAAGAGTATATTGCCTTCTGAACAGCAGATATAAGACTGGCAGGCATGCAGAAAAAACTGGCCATTCTCGGTTCCACAGGATCCATCGGCAGGCAAACCCTGGAGGTCATTGACCGATTCCCTTCCGAATTCAAGGTAGTGCTGCTTACGGCACGGAACAGTGCGGAATTACTTGCCGCACAGACCCGGAAATACCTGCCTTCGAAGGTATATATTGCCAACCCTGACAAACGGGAATTTCTGTCAGATGCTCTAAAGGGAACCCCGGTACAGGTACTGGGTTCCGAGGAGGAAATGCTGGAAGCCCTGAACGAGGATGAAGTGGATATGGTCGTGTCGTCGCTGGTGGGGTTTGCCGGACTGAACCCCACCCTCCATGCCCTGGAGGCAGGAAAAACGGTTGCCCTGGCCAACAAGGAAACCATGGTGGTAGCCGGCGATCTGGTTACACGGGTAGCCAGAGAAAAAGGAGCCATGATCCTTCCGGTAGATTCGGAACATTCGGCTATTTTCCAATGTCTGGCAGGGGAAGAGGGAAAAACGGTGGAAAAAGTGATCCTCACGGCTTCGGGAGGCCCGTTTCGTGGCCGTGACCGCAAGTTTCTGGCTGGTGTATCCGCCGCAGAAGCGTTGAACCATCCCAACTGGGATATGGGCAACAAGATCACTATCGACTGCGCCACACTGATGAACAAAGGGCTTGAAGCCATTGAGGCCCGGTGGTTTTTCAACCTGGATCCTTCCCAGATCGAGGTGATTATCCACCCGCAATCGATCATACACTCCATGGTACAGTTTCACGACGGGAGTGTCAAGGCCCAGATGGGACTGCCCGATATGCGGCTGCCCATTCTGTATGCCCTGGCTTATCCTTCCCGCATAAAATCATCCTTCCCGAGGTATTCTCCCCTTGATTCACCAATCCTTACATTCGAGGAACCGGATGAGGACACATTCAGGAATCTGGCGCTGGCATTCGAAACCATGAAAAAGGGAGGAAATGCTCCCTGTGTGATGAATGCCGCCAATGAAATTGCGGTGGAGGCCTTCCTGAAAAAACAGACCGGTTTTAACGATATTCCTGACATTATTGCATATGCCCTGGGAAAAGTGCCGTTCATCAGTAAGCCTCATCTGAACGACTATACGGAATCGGATCGTGAAGCCCGACGCTACGCCAGGGAAAGGATCGAATCCCCTTTTTGGGGGAGATCGGAATAAGATGTTATTTTTGCACCATTTAACAAACCGGAACTAAACAAGACCAATGGAAATACTGACACAGATATTCGGGCTGGTTCTGAGCCTGTCCATTCTGGTGATCCTGCACGAAACAGGACATTTTATTTTTGCCAGGCTATTCAACACCCGGGTAGAGAAGTTCTATCTTTTTTTCAATCCGTGGTTCTCTCTGTTCAAATTCAAAAAGGGGGAAACAGAGTACGGGCTGGGCTGGCTACCCCTGGGAGGATATGTCAAGATCGCAGGAATGATTGACGAGTCGCTCGACCGCGAACAGATGAAAAAGCCGCCCCAGCCATGGGAATTCAGGTCGAAACCGGCCTGGCAACGCTTGCTCATCATGCTGGGGGGTGTCCTGGTCAATTTCCTGCTGGCCCTTGCCATCTACTCCATGATCCTTTACAAATGGGGAGAACAGTACCTGCCGGCCGACGAAGTCAAATACGGATATGATTTTCATCCCGTGGCAGAGGAAATAGGTTTCCAGGACGGGGATATCATAACCCTGATCAATCAGAAACCGGTGGACAACTATACCCGGATCCTTCCCAGCCTCATTATGGATGAAGTGCACACCGTAACGGTAATACGGGAAGGCAGGGAGGTCAGTGTGTATGTTCCCGACGATTTCTCGAAAAGGATTATCCGTGAGGAAGTGAAAAACCTGCTTACCCTAAACGTACCGTTTGTGGTAGACAGCATCATTCCGGGCCATGTGGCCGTTGAAGCCGGATTCATGAAAAGCGACAGCGTGGTGGCAATCAATGGCACGCCAACACCTTTCTACCATCAGTTTGAAGAAATAAAACAGCAAAATAAGGGGAAAGAGGTAGAGGTAACCGTCATCAGAAAGGACCAGCCGGTGAATCTTTCTTTCCGGTTGCCCGAGTCCGGATCCATCGGAATCGGGAACCGCCCGATGAGCCATTTTTTCAATCTGAATGAAATAAAATACGGGTTCTTTGAGTCCATTCCGGCCGGGATCCGGCTGGGCATGGAAACACTCGTTTTCTATGTGAAACAGCTCCGGCTGGTCTTTTCCCCTGAAGGAGCCCGCCAACTGGGTGGTTTCGGCACCATTGGCAGCCTCTTCCCGAAACAGTGGAACTGGTATCAATTCTGGAATATGACGGCTTTCCTGTCGGTGATCCTTGCTTTTATGAATATTCTTCCCATTCCTGCCCTGGACGGTGGACATGTCATGTTTCTCACATATGAAATAATTACCGGCCGGAAGCCGGGCGACAAGTTTCTGGAAATTGCCCAGATCGCCGGGCTGATCATCTTACTGGGATTGATTATCTTTGCCAATGCCAACGATATCATCCGGTGGCTGGGAAAATGATTCGAAAAAACAAAAATAATTATGTAGCTTTGTATAACTCATAAATACAGGAAGCCCATGAATCTTTTTATCATCGCAGGAATGATCGGTCCCTGGCAAATTGTGCTGATCGTTGTGATATTGCTTCTTTTGTTCGGCGGAAGAAAAATTCCCGAACTGATGAAAGGACTAGGCCAGGGTTTGAAAGAATTCAAAAAAGCCACCTCACAGGATGATGAGGATACCGGGAAAAAAACGGAAGATTCGAAAAAACTGGAGAAGGAATAAGCATCTCCTTTACGAAACCTGCATAACCTGCCGGACATACCCATGTGCCGGCAGGTTTTCTTTAATGGGTTCCGTAATGTCTTTTTCAACATGCCATTCAGTCAATATTTTTCTGTAAATTTCGTTCATCAAATACATAAATAGAACCGGTAATATGTCTTCATGATATGAAAACAACAAAAATACTATTCAGTCTGTTTATTGCCATCCTACTCGTCCAGACAGCCTGTAACAGCGCGAGGGACACCAATCTGCCCGGGATCTCGGGAAAATCTGGGGAAATTATCGTAGTGACGGATAATCACCGCTGGCAGGACACCCTGGGGAGAACCATCCGGAGCGTCCTGCAGGAAGAGCTTCTGTACCTGCCTCAGGCTGAACCCATGTTCTCCCTGATCCATCTCACCCCGGCACAGTTTGGTCCTGTATTCCAGTCACACCGGAATATTATCTTTTTAAAACTGCAGCCCGATTCACTGCAGCCCAGGATCACCGTACGACGCAATGTGTGGGCCAGCCCCCAGCTGGTCATGGATATGATTGGTCCGTCCGATACCAGCCTGTGCCGATATATCCTGGAGAGCAGGAAACAAATCACAGAACGTTTCAACCAGACAGAAAAACAAAGGCTGATATCCAATGCCCGCAAATACCAGGATTTTGATATTGTAAACACCCTGAAGAAGAAATACCAGCTTTCCCTGTATATTCCCCGGGGTTATTCCCTGGATGTGGATTCTGCCAATTTTGCATGGATATCCCTTGAATCACCCACCACCACCCAGGGCATTTTGATCTACATCTCTCCATACCAGAATCCGAATGCCTTCACCCTGGAAAACATGATCAGAAGGCGTGACCGGTTTCTGCGCCGTTATGTCCCGGGTCCGCTTCCGGGTAGCCGGATGGCCACGGAAACCATCCTGCCTCCCCGGCTGACGGAATTTGAAGACAAGGGGAACTATTTTGCCCGGCTGGAAGGCTTATGGAAACTGGAAGGCCGCGGCTCCATGGGAGGTCCTTTCGTAAGCCTTTCCACGGTGGATGAAAAAAGAAGCCGGGTGGTTACTGCCGAGGGTTTTGTATTCGCCCCCGGCGAAGAAAAAAGGGAATTACTCAGGCAGGTCGAGGCTATCATATACACCCTCCAGATCGTTGAATGATCTCATCCGCCGGGTTTTCTCAGCAAGGAATATCCCAGCCTGACACCGGGTCTTCCCTTCTTCCGTAGCGAGATAAATTTTTATTACATTTATCCCCAAATCCTGTATTCAGATGACAATAAATCCCGATATAATTCAGGGCCAGCCTGATAATACCAGCCAGGCTTTGATCTATCTTATACCCGACATCGCCGGAACCGGCAGGCTGCCTCTTTCGGATAATGAACGTAATTACCTCCGGAAAAAGCTGGACGGGGAAGAAGACCTGGTAGTGATCCACGGCCTGGACCAATGGAAGCTGGTCGCTTTTATCACGGAACAGGAAAACCTGCCTGCCCGGCTGGAAAACAGCCGGAAGCTTGGCTCGCGGGTCTGGAAAATCCTTTCCGACGCACACATCAGGGAGTGTGGCCTTGTTGATCACACCGGTGATCCGGAACCTGTCGTGGCTTTCCTTGAGGGAATGGTCCTGTCAGGCTATCAATTCCTCAAATATTTCACCTGGAAAGAAAAAGGGGAAAGAAAAAACTCCCTTGAAAAATGCACCGTATCCTGTCCGGAAATCCCCGCCGGCGATTTTCAGTCATTCCGCTACCTGCTGGAAGGGGTGTATGCGGCCCGCGACCTGGTGAACGAACCCTTATCATACCTCACAGCGGTGCAGCTGGGAAAAGAATTTGAAAAACTGGGAACTGAAGCTGGCTTCCGGGTAGAAGTATTCAATAAAAAGAAAATTGAAAGCCTCCGGATGGGAGGACTTCTGGCAGTAAACAGGGGGAGCATTGATCCGCCCACCTTTACGGTCATGGAATGGAAACCGGCCCGGCCGGTAAATGACAAGCCCTATGTGCTGGTGGGGAAAGGAGTGGTATACGATACGGGGGGATTGAGCCTGAAACCTACCAAAGACAGTATGGACTACATGAAGTCGGATATGGCAGGTGCGGCTGCCGTAGCCGGTGCCATGTATGCCATCGCCCGCTCACAGCTTCCGGTCCATGTGCTGGCCCTGGTACCGGCCACCGATAACCGCCCCAACGGAAATGCCTATACCCCGGGCGATGTGATCACGATGTACGACGGGACAACGGTGGAAGTACTTAATACCGACGCCGAAGGCCGGATGATCCTGGCCGATGCCCTCAGTTATGCCCGGCAATACGGACCGGAACTCGTTGTAGAGCTTTCCACCCTTACCGGATCGGCCAGCATGGCTATCGGTCCTTACGGCATCGTGGGAATGGGAAATGCGGGAAAAGACCTTTTTACCCGGCTTCAGCAATGTGGGGAAGAGGTGTACGAACGGGTGGTGGAATTCCCTTTCTGGCAGGAATACCGCGATCAGCTGAAAAGCGAAATAGCCGATCTGAAGAATATCGGCGAAAGAGAAGGCGGGGCCATTTCTGCCGGAAAATTCCTGGAACATTTTACCGGCTATCCCTTCATCCACCTCGATATTGCCGGTCCGGCCTTCCTGAACAAAGAAAACCATTACAGGAAAAAAGGCGGTACTGGTGTGGGCGTGAGGCTCCTGGTAAGGTTTTTCCGAGAAATCATCCTTGAAAAAGGGAAACAGTAATCATTGAAAACACATTAATTCTTTTCGGGACCATGTCAAATAATAAAATCAGGGTAGGAATCACTCAGGGAGATATCAACGGAATTGGATATGAATTGATTATTAAAACCCTGCAGGATAACAGGCTGTATGATACCTGCGTGCCGGTTGTTTACGGCTCGCCCAAGGTGGCGGCATACCACCGGAAGGCTGTCAATATCCAGAATTTCAGCTTCAACAATATCCGGCATGCTGCCGAAGCGCATGAGAAACGCCCCAACATGATCAATGTGGCTGACGACGATATCCGGGTGGAGCTGGGGAAGGCCACCCCGGCAGCCGGAGAAGCGGCTCTGGCCGCCCTGCAGGCAGCAGTTAAAGACCTGAAAGCCTGCCTGATCGATGTGCTGGTGACCGCTCCCATCAGCAAATATTCCATCCGTTTCGGGGAATTTTCTTTTCCTGGCCATACGGAATACCTGGCGTCAGAATTTGGCGGAGAAACCCTGATGCTGATGGTAAGTGATGTAATGCGCGTGGGAATGGCTACCGGGCATATCCCTCTGCACGAGGTTCCCGGCCAGATTACGGAAGATCTGATCCTGAAAAAATTGCGCATCATGGATCTTTCCATGCAACGCGATTTTATGATCAGGAAACCCCGCCTGGCCATACTGGGTCTGAATCCCCATGCAGGAGAAGAAGGGATTCTGGGACAGGCGGAACAGAAGATCATCGTACCTGCCCTGAAAACCGCCCGGGAGGAAAACATACTGGCTTTCGGCCCATACCCGGCCGATGGTTTCTTCGGATCGGGAAGTTACCGGAATTTTGATGCCATTCTGGCCATGTACCACGACCAGGGGCTGATCCCTTTCAAATCGCTGGCATTCGATACCGGTGTAAACTTCACAGCCGGCCTGGAAGTGGTCCGTACCTCGCCGGCCCATGGAACGGCTTTTGATATTGCAGGAGAAAACAGGGCTTCGCCCGACTCCTTCCGCCATGCACTGTAC
>DQWH01000132.1 GCA_011042635.1 Bacteroidota bacterium
ATATATTACATTCTTAATTATACGAAAAAAAATCAAGGGGAGTTTTTTACCGGGGAAAATTTAAACATTTCGGCCTGAACGGTAAAGAGAATGGCCGGTCAAATTCCGGTGAACCGAGAAGAAGCTCCTGTCAGCGGAAACACCGGAAGGGAAAATACTTTTTTAATAAGATTTCTGATTGTATATTTAACTTTATTTGTTATTAATGTGATCCGATCTGGTTATTCCTATGAAACAGACTCTGCTTCTGATGATTCTGCTGTGTCCGTTCCTTGCTGTCCGGTCGCAGATCAACAGAAACGGTTTACCCATGGTTACCAATTATACCCCGGCCATGATGAGTGCTGCGGAACAGAACTGGGCTGTTTTGCAGGACGACCGGGGGGTGATCTACCTGGGGAATAATGATGACGGGGTGATCGAATATGACGGGGAAACATGGCATAAGATCAGCCTGCCGAATAATTCTTCCGTCAAATCGCTGGCCAGGGACAGACGGGGTACGATTTATGTGGGAGCTATCGGAGAATTCGGATACCTGGAACCCGATGAACTGGGGAGAATGACCTACCGTTCACTGATGGGAAAGCTTGATTCTTCCCACCGGGGTTTTGCCCAGCACGTATGGAGAACATTCTGTCTGGGCGATTCGGTTTTTTTCAGTGCTGCCGAAAAATTGTTCATATACGATCATGATTCGGTACGTGTGCTTTCACTTCCTGCCGCCAGCAATTTCAGTTTCGGGATCAACGGCCGGGTCTTTATCGGCAATTATGTCAAGGGTTTGCTTGAACTGAAGGGAGATTCTGCCGTACCGGTTCACGGAGGCGATTTTTTTATTCATAAAAACATTTTTGTACTGTTACCCTTTGTGGATGATCAGTTGCTGGTGGGAACGGGTTCCAGCGGTTTATATTCTTTTAATCCCCGGACCGGCGAAGTGGGAAAGAATATCATCGATCCTGCCGTGAACGAGTTGTTCAAATCGGGAACCCTGTACTACGGTGTGCCCCTTGCCGGAGGATGGTATGCTTTTACCACCCTGTATAACGGGGCCATTATACTGGATGAGAACCTGAAGGCGGTAAACCACCTGACCGGTGAAAACGGGCTTCAGGATCATACCATCATTTCGGCATATACCTGTGAGGATAATACACTGGCCTCGCCTCTGTGGCTGGCCATGAATGAAGGCCTTACCCGGGTGGATTATCACATTCCTGTCAGGAAGTTTGATGAACTGTCGGGCCTGAAAGGGTTTGTGATGGATATTATCCGTTTCCGGGGGGTACTGTACGTGGCTACATTCAACGGAGTATATGCCATCAGGGAAGGATCTCTTCCGGTTCCGGTCCTTTACGGGGAGGATCCTATCAATGAGGCATGGTCATTTGCCCGGTGGCTAAATCCAGACACCGGTAAAGAACATCTTCTGGTGGGGTCCCTCGGTGGGATATACGATATTACCGACGAGAAACGGGTGATCTGGTTTGACCGGCAGGTGAGGGGAAGGGTGGATGAGAACGCTATCATTCCCGCCTTCCGTCTGCATGTGGATCCCGAATTTCCGGAATATTTACTGGTTGGTGACAACGGAGGGCTCAATATCATCGAATACCACGACGGGGTGTGGTGGTATCATAAGGTAGAGGGGATCATGAACGAAGTACGGAGCATAGCCTTTGATCCCGACGGTTCGGTGTGGGCAGGCACCTATGTGAACGGGATTTACCATTATTCTTTTCAGGACGGTGATACCACGCTGGTTCATTATACCACCGATGACGGTCTGCCCGTGATGAAAGAAAACGAAATATTTTCTTATGGTGACGGGTGGAGGCTGGCTACCCGGCAGGGAATTTACCGTTTCAACAGGGAAAAAGATGTGTTCGAGCCCGATACCAGTTTCCCCCAACCGATGCATAACGGCCGGTACGGAGTTTTCCGGGTAAAAGCCGACCGGAAGAATAATTACTGGGTATTCCTGTATCAGGTAACCACCGAGGAAAGGATACATAAAGTGATGAAAATCAGCCCATCGGAAGATGGTCAGGGCTGGATTGTTGACAGTGTGTTGCTGGCCCGTTTTGACCGGTGGGTGGATGCCATTTATCCCGATCGTGATAGTCTGGTGTGGTTCGGCCGGTCAGATGGTTTGTTTTCTTTCGATGAAAAGCTGGCCGGGAAGTTTCCCCCGGAACGGCAATATTATGCCCAGCCCTTCCATACCCTGATCCGGAGGGTGAGGGTGAATCAGGACAGTGTGGTGTTTTACGGTTCCAATTTCCGTGTCAGTGAAACAGGAGAGCGGATTGTAGGACCGGAACAGAATGAGGAATTCAAATATGTTTTTCCCTTCAGTCTCCGGAATCTTGATATTGACTGGGTGGCACCGTTTTTCGAAGAATTTGAAAAGATTGAGTACAGTTACCGTTTGCTGGGTTCCCGGCAGAGCGAATGGTCGGCCTGGAGCCGGGTGACCAGTTTCCCCTTCTATAATATGGCTCCGGGGCATTATACTTTTCAGGTAAAAGCCCGGAACATATACGGGAATGAAAGTGAGGTTGCCTCGTTCGCTTTTGTCATTCAGCCGCCGTGGTATCAGACGGTGGTAGCTTTCCTGGGTTATATCGTTCTGGCGGTGCTGGTGGTTACCCTGATCGTACGCCTGAATGCCCGCCGGCTGGTGAGGGAAAAGATCAGGCTGGAGGGTATTGTGGCGGAACGTACGGCCGAAGTGGTAAAGCAGAAAGAGGAAATTACCGACAGCATTCACTATGCCAGCCGTATTCAGCAGGCGTTGCTTCCATCGGAACGGATCCTGGCCGAGTATTTTCCCGAACACTTTATTTATTTTCTTCCCAGGGATATTGTGAGCGGCGATTTTTACTGGATATCACAGAAAGATGAAAAAATCGTGGTGGTTGCCGCCGATTGTACAGGTCACGGTGTGCCCGGAGCCTTCATGAGCATGCTGGGTATTTCTTTCCTGAATGAGATTGTGAATATTTTTCATGTTCTGGAACCTGACAGCATTCTGAACCAGCTCAGAGAGCTGGTGATGAGCTCCCTGAAACAGACGGGCAAGGAAAACGAAACAAAAGACGGGATGGATGTTGCGGTGCTGGTATTCGATAAAGGGAAACAAACGGTAAAGTATGCCGGGGCTTACAATCCGCTCTATATGGTAAGGCCACTTACCGCGAGGGAGAAGAAAAAAAATCCGGTGCAGGGGAACGGATTTGAGAAGAATAAGGGGGATCTGAAAAACGACCGGTACATTCTGAAACAAATCAGAGCTGAAAAAATGCCCATCGGGATCTCAGCCAAGGAACAGAAACCCTTTACCTGCCATACCCTGACTTATCAACCCGGATATTCCTTTTATATCTTTTCCGACGGGTACGTTGACCAGTTCGGTGGGCCTGAAGGGAAAAAATTCCTTTCTAGGAACCTGAAACAGCTCCTGCTGGATATCCAGGATAAGAGAATGGATGAACAGTACCGGATAATCGACCGTACGTTCCATGAATGGAAAGGCCCGCTGGATCAGGTAGATGATATCATCATGATCGGGATCCGGGGGTAAGGGCTATTCCTCAAAATAATGTTTCAGGGCATCGAAGTAATACCTCTTCCAGCCTTTTTCCATCTCTTCCATTTCACTGTCGGGCACGTGCGTGTGCTCCAGCTTGATGCGGGTGCCTTTTTTTTCTTTATACAGCCAGATGGTTACCACCGATGATTCTTCCTGTTCGCCGAAGTACCATTCCTGCTGTATCATCCGGTTCTTTTCAAATTTCAGGTTCCGGCCGGCAATGTCTCCCTCCCAAATCTCGAACTCACTGCCTTCCTCTTCTGACATCCTGGCCGGATAACCCGACCACAGTTCAATGGCAAACGGATTGACCAGGGCGTTATAGATATCTTCTGCCGGCGCTTTGATAAAATGCTCCTGTTTGATTGTTCCCATATAAAAAACCATTCGCCAGGTAAAGATAGAAAGAAATGCGGTTCTTGCCGGGGGACGAAAAAATTATTTGTAACCAGTACAAATTATTTTACAAATAGCACTCAGTCAGTATGATAGAAAAAGAAAGCCGAATGGTTGGGCAATTCTGATCGAATAAAGACGTATTTTATATAAATTTCCGTCATAATATGCAGGTTGATAAGTAAATACATAAGAACATGGATAGAAGGAATTTCTTTAAATCGGCTGCCCTCGGGGCTTCCGGAGTTATGCTGGGAAAGACGGCTCTGGCTTCCTCAGGCTCTGAGCAGGAAAGCCATTTGGTTTACCGTACCCTGGGCCGGACCGGCCTGCGAATCCCTGTGGTCAGCATGGGAGTGATGCGGGCCGATAATCCGAACCTGGTAAGAGCAGCCCTGGACAGGGGAGTGGTGCTGTTTGACACGGCCAACAATTACCAGCGGGGTAACAACGAAAGGATGCTGGGGGAGGTATTCAAGGATTACCCGCGTGATTCGTTCATTGTGGCCACCAAGGTGAAACCAACGGGAACGGACCGGCAGACAGGACATTTAACTTCGGAAACCGACCCGGAGGAATTTGACAGGATGTTCCGCACCAGTCTGGAGCGCCTGCAGATGGATTATGTGGACATTTTGCATGTGCACGCTTTGTCGAGCAGACAGGCAGTTACGTATGAACCCCTGCTGAAAAAACTTGAACAGATCAAACAGGACGGCAGGGCCCGATTCATTGGCTTTTCAACCCACAAGAATATGCCCGGGGTGATCGATGAAGCCGCTGAAAGCGGTTTTTACGATGTGATACTTACCTCGTACAATTTTCAGATGGCCGACTGGAAGGAAATGAACGATGCCCTGGAAAAAGCCGCAGCAGCAGGCATCGGTCTGATCGCTATGAAAACGATGGCAGGTGCATTTTTCGACAACGACCGCACCAGACCCATCAATGTAAAAGCCGCCCTGAAATGGGCATTGCTCAATCCCAATATTCATACGGCCATTCCCGGATATACCAGTTTCAATGAACTGGAGGAATCCTTCTCGGTGATGGAAGATCTTAACCTGTCTGACGATGAAATGAAAGATCTCAGGCTGGCCAGGGACGAGGCATCGCTTTTCTGCCTGGGCTGTAACGATTGCCTGGGCCAGTGCAGGAAAGGACTTTCCATTCCCGATCTGATGCGGGGTTATATGTATACTTACGGGTACCGTGCTTATGCTGAAGCCAGAGCACTGGTCACCTCGCTCGGACTGCCTTCAGAACCCTGCAGTGATTGTGTCGAATGCACGGTAACATGCCGCAGGGGATATCAGGTGGCGGAGAGGATAAGCAGGGTAGCCAAATGGAAAGATGTGCCTGCAGATTTATTTATGGCTTAATTTCTATGAAAATCATGAAACAGATATTTGTTTTTATTGGATGTATCCTCTTGTGGGTCTGGAATCCGGCAAGGGCTCAGGAAACCGGTGTGGAAGGCATTTTTCCCGAGGTGGACGGTTATGATATCGCCTTCGATTATCCTGTTTACCAGCCCGGTAACCTGTGGGATTATATCAACGGGGGAGCCGATGCCTATCTCAGCTATGATTTTATCGATCTGCATATTGCCGGGTATTCCCGCGGCGAAGGTCATCCCGTGAAGGTGGAACTGTACCGGCATGCCACGCCGGTGCATGCTTTCGGAATATACAGCCAGGAAAGGTATCCCGATTTCCATTTTGTGGAGGTGGGTGCAGAAGGATACCAGGAGGGCGGTATACTGAATTTTGTTGCCGCCAGGTTTTATGTGAAGATCATAAGCCATGACGATGATCCGGAAACAGAAAAGTTTATCCTCGAACTGGCCGGGAAAGTGGCCGACAACATCGATCCGGAACCTTCACTTCCTGTAGCCCTGAGCCTGTTTCCCTCTGAAAACCGGTTACCCCGGACAGAAACCTTTGTTGCCCGGAATTTCATGGGGCATGAATTCCTTTCCGGTGTTTTTGCGGTTCAGTATGAGGAAGGCGATGACAGGTTCACCCTTTTTCTGCTGGAGAAAGAACAGCCGGGTGAATGCAGGGAGGTACTGGAAGCGTATTACCGGTTCACGAAAACCGAATTCCTGGAAGGGGAATATCATATGATGAATGACCCTTACAACGGACTGGTCGGGTTACGCCTGGACGGTAACCGGATATGGGGAGTTACGGGACTTGACAGCGAAGAACAGATCAGGGAAACACTGGGGTTGGTTTGTATAGCAGGAACCCCTTGATATTCAGGTTCCGGTTCAGGGCCTGTGCCGATTTCAGATCGTGACCGAAAGGTTTTTCAATGATCATCCGTGTGAAGCCGTCCGGTTCTTTTTCCCGGTTCAGTCCCTGCCCTGTCAGCTGGCATACAATGGGTATATACTGACCCGGCGGGGTGGTAAAACAACCGCTGCAGGAAAGATGTGGCAGTTTCCGGATGCTTTTCTTCAAGCGATTCCCTGAAAAGATTACGAAACGATTCATCGGTGTGTTCCGTTCTGCCCGGGCCCAGGATAACGAAATTACCGGGCAGCAGATTCTGCCGGTGAAGGTCGAACGGGGCCGGGATGAGCTTCCTCCGGGTAAGATCGCCCGAAGCTCCGAAAATAACCAGCATCTGGTGTGGGGGCTTATGCATGATGTATGTGTTTAATCATGAGGTGTTTTCCTTACCTTCCGGCATGTATTTTTCCCGAATGATTTTTCTTTCCCTGCCATGATTCCCCTTCGTTTTCATCAGGATATGATCCGGTCAGATGGTTTTGAACAGTTCATTCATTGCTTTTGTAAGTCTTTCCACTTCTTCGCCGGTATTGTACATTGACATGCCGATCCTGACCAGTCCTCCCCGGCCAGAGAGATTCAAAACCTCTACCGGACGGCGTGCATAGAAATCTCCGTCCCATACATAGATGCCCCGGTCTCCCAGGAAACAGGCCACTTCCCGGGCTGTTTTTCCTTCCACCGTAAATGACAGGGTGGGAGTGCGTTCGTATTTTTCAAACGGAGGACCGTATATTTTGACGCCGGGCCTGGACCTGAGATAGTGATACAGTTTCAGGGCCAGCTCCTTTTCATACGATCCGATCTTTTCCATGGCCGAAACCAGCCGGTCCCTCAGGGAGGCTCCGGTTCCCAGACCGGCCAGGTACCTGATGGCCTCGCCCACGCCGGCAATGGTGGCGAAGTTGGGAGTGCCCGTTTCGATCCGGTAGGGAGCCTGCTGATCCTGTGTTTTCAGCCTGTCGGGCTCCAGCTGGTCGAGCAATCCTTCGCGGGTATACAGAATTCCTGCATGCGGACCGTAAAATTTGTAGGCCGAACACAACAGGAAGTCTACATCCAGTTCTTCCACATGTATGGGGAAATGCGGTGCATAGTGCACGGCATCTGCCAGCAGCCAGGCCCCTGCCTGATGGGTAAGATTCCGGATCAGGTGCAGGTCGTTCACGGTTCCCAGGGCGTTGGATGCCATGCCAACGGCCACCAGCCGGGTGGAACGGGTGATCTTTCTTGCCAGATCGTCCATGTCGAGGGTGCCGTTCTGGTGGATGTGCACTTCCTTAACCCGTATTCCCGTTTTTTCCAGTTCCAGCCAGGGTCCCCGGTTGGCTTCGTGATCGAGCTGGGTGATGACGATCTCGTCGCCTTCTTCCAGTGAACGCCTGATAGCCCTGCTGAGGGAATAGTTCAGCGTGGTCATGTTCGCCCCCAGGGAAATCGTTTTCCAGGAAGAACTTCCCAGAAAAGTGGCCAGCAGTTTTCTGGTTTCCAGCACCATGTCGTCGGTTTCCCGACTGGTGTCGAAACAGCCG
>DQWH01000151.1 GCA_011042635.1 Bacteroidota bacterium
GAATCATCACCGTAGGCTCTTTCTCTTATCCTGTTGACATACGTCAGGGCTTCGCCTGCGGTGGCTCCTTCTCCGCCCCTCAGAACTGCCTCGGCCAGCATGAGGTACACATCGGCCAGGCGGAACAGGGGATAATCGGTATCCACATACGTGATGTTCGAGCCGGGCTGGCCGTCAGAGGTGATGTTTTTGAATTTGGTGATGGCATAGCCGTGGGTGAAATCGAACACGTCGTCGATCTCCAGGGATTGCCCGTTGGTGTAAAACATGGCTCGTTTGTCGGTGGCTCCCGAAGGATCCGGAAATTTTTCCACAAACGTGCTGGTTACCCGGGTTCCGCCCCATCCGAAATCGATCCCGTAATCGGCCACATTCATGGAACCTCCTACGGCGGCATGCACCACGAAGGTCATTCCGCCCCAGGTTTGCGCGTTGGTTCCGTCGAAGATCACCGGGAAGATGATTCCTTCGGCTGTATGGTTATCGGCCAGGAAAAGATGTGAATAATCGGGATCGAGATCATAGCCGGCATTGATAATGTTCTTGCAGTATGTAATGCATTCGGTATATTTTTCCGTTCCGATATATACCTCGGCATTCAGGTAGAGTTTGGCCAGAAGCACCCAGGCAGCGGCCTGATCGGCTTTTCCGTAATCGTTGGTACGGGGTGCCGGCAGCTGCGATTCGATATCGAGCAGTTCCTGTTCCACATATTCGAACAGGTCGGCGCGGCTGATCTGTTCCGGAAGGAAAGCCCCCACGATGTCGTTTTCTGTAACAAAAGGAACGTTTCCGAACATATCGATGGCGTGATAATAGCTCAGGGCCCTGAGGAACCGTGCTTCGGCACGGTAGCCCCGAATGATTTCTTTTTCGGCCTCGCTGAAACCTCGTTCCGAAAGCTTTTCTTCCGTTGATTCCCTGAGGAATTCGTTGGCATAGGAAACCTGAAGGTAGATCCTGTTGTACATGGCCGTAATAAACTCATTCGATTCCGACCAGTCCTGTTCGTGGTAATCCCTCAGGTTCCCGTCGTTCCAGGCAATGACTGCCTCGTCGGTGGGCAGTTCCTGTGCTTTCCAGTACTGCCTGAGGTAAGTGGAGAAACCTTCGTCGATCCCTGAAATATCAGGCATCCCGGCGGGTCCCTGCTGTCCGCTGAGGGACAGTCCGGCGTAAACCTTGGCCAGTACCGAAGTATACCCGTCGAGGGTTTCGTACACGGTAGCCGAGGTGATTTCATCCGGGTCCAGGGGCACGGTGTCGAGGTCTTTGACACAGGAGGCCAGGACCAGGGCGAAAGCCAGGGCAACGGGTGTGAATAATTTTATATATGAAGTTTTCATTTTGCTATGGTTTTGAGGTTAAAATCCCAGGTTAACACCGAGCATGAAAATCATGGGCCTCGGATACATGTTGTTGTCTATCCCGCTGCTGATTTCCGGATCCATTCCCCTGTAACCGGTAATCAGGAACGGATTCTGTACGGTTCCGTAAACACGCATGTTTATTTTCCCGTCGAGCAGGCCTTTCAGGTTGTGTGCCAGAGTGATGTAATCCAGTCTGAAGAAGGAACCGTTTTCAATGTAATAGTCCGAGAAATATTTGGGGTTCTCGAATTCTGTTTCCAGCAGGTTCTTCGACTGATTATTCAGGTAACCGGTGGGCCAGTAAAGACCGTTGTAAGAAGCGCTGTTAGAGAACATGTTGTTGTACACATAGTTGCCCAGGTTGGCCCTGCCGGCAAAGCTGAACTCCCAGTTATTGTATACGAACGTGGAATTGATTCCCATAAACACATCGGGTGCGGCCTTGTGCAGCCTGTAGCGGTCTTCCACGGTGATCTGCCCGTCGCCGTCGCGGTCTACATACAGGCCTTCAATGGGTTTTCCGTTACTGTCGTATACCTGTTCCCATACAAAGAAGGAATACACGGGATACCCCACCGAATGGATCTGGATGGTGTTGCCCACACCACCCGAAATGCCGCCTACAAATACTCCTTTATACTTGGGGTCGTCTACCCGGGTCAGGCTGGTGATCTCGTTTTTATTATAAGTAATGTTATATCCGATATCCCAGTACATATTGGTTTTGGAAATGGGTTTTCCGTTGATGGTGAATTCGATTCCCCGGTTTGTGAGATTTCCCACGTTGGTGGTGATCTGGTTAGTGAAGTTGGTTCCGGCGGGGACCGGAATGGTATTGATCAGATCCACGGTTTCCCGGTGGTATACATCGAGTGTTCCTGTGATGCGGTTCTCCAGGAATCCGAAATCCAGGCCTGCATTATAGGTGGTCGTTTCCTCCCATTTCAGGTTAGCATCATATCCCTCAGGGCGGTAGGTATACACGAATTCATCTCCAAACTGGTAGCGGGCAGTGGGTTCACTGCGGGTATACCTGGCCAGGTAAGGATAGTCGTTGCTGGTGATATCCTGCTGGCCGGTTACTCCGTAACCCAGCCTGAGCTTCAGTTCGGAAAATATTCCCGCGTTCTGGATAAAGTTTTCGTTGAAAAGGTTCCAGGCAAAAGCCATCGAGGGGAACAAGCCCCAGCGGGTTTCCGGAGAGAATCTGGATGAACCGTCGTTCCGGAGGGTGAAGGTCAGCAGGTACCGGTCTTTCAGGGAGTAGTTCAATCGTCCGAAAAAGGATACCAGGAAGCTTTCTGTTTCATAGTCCGTGTCCTGGTTGACAATCGTTCCCCTGATGTTTTCCGAGTAAGTGGTACCCTGCCTCCAGAAATGCTGCCATTCATACCCGGCTGTGAAATCCACCCGGCCGATAGCGCCGAAGTCGTTTTTGTAGTTCAGGTACAGGTCGAAGAGTTCATTGGATTTCGACTGGGTATATACCCGGTCTTCACCGCCCCCGTTCAGTTCATCGTACAGCCAGGGAGCTTCCTCGGGAATGTAAACATAGCCGTCGCTTTCCGAACCGTCGTATCCCATGTTGATGTTAGCGGTGAGTTCGGGCAGAAAATGGAAATTGTATTCCAGCTGCATGAAGGCCATCATTCGGTTCACGGTCGACTGGTCATCGCGCATTTTCAGCATGGCCACCGGGTTGGAGGGGGCCAGCTTGTTGGGATTCCCATTTACGTCGGTCCAGGTGAAATATCCTCCGTATTCACTTTCCGGATCTTCTACCGGTTTAGTGGGATCAAAATGAATGGCTGACCCGATAGCGCCCCAGTCAGCAAACCGGTTTTTGATATTCATCCCTTTCAGGCTGAGGTTTACCTTCAGGTGATCGTCGAGGAAGGTGGGATTCAGGTTCAGGGAGCCGGTAAAACGGTCGAGTCCCGAAGTAAGCAAAATTCCTTTCTGGCCCGAATATCCCAGTGACACCCGGTAGGGAAGATTGAAAGCACTTCCGGAGAAGCTCAGGTTGTGGTCGTGCGAAACGGCTGTCTGGAAGATCTCATCCTGCCAGTTGGTGCTGGCATCGCCCAGCAAAGCAATGGCATCGGGATTGTCTGCATAGCGTTCCTGGATCAGATCGCGGAACTCGTCGGCTGAAAACACTTCAAACTGACTTGTCAGCACAGAGGCAGACACATAGCCGTCATAGTTGACCTGGAGTGGCCTGCCTATCTCTCCCTTCTTAGTAGTGATGATAATCACCCCATTGGAAGCCCTGGAACCGTAAATAGCGGTAGCCGAGGCATCCTTCAATACCGTAAAGGTTTCAATATCGTTGGGGTGAATGGTGTTGAGAGGGCTTCTCATACCGGCTATTTCGGTATTGTCTATCGGTATACCGTCGATCACGATCAGCGGATCGTTGCTGGCCGACATGGAAGAGCCCCCCCTGATCCTGATGGTAGCTGCGCCGCCGGGATCACCGCCCGAGCTGGTGATCTGTACACCGGCCAGCTTACCCGTGATAAGTTCTTCGGGGGTTACAATGGCTCCTCGGTTGAAGTCATCCGACCGGATGGACGTGATCGAGCCGGTGGCGTCTTCTTTTCTCACCGTTCCGTAACCGATCACCACCACCTCATCAAGGGCCTTTTCGTCGAATACCAGCTCTATATTGTATGGGCCGGGTCCTGTTACCTGCACTTCCCGGGTGATATAGCCAACAAAGGAAATGACCAGTACGGCATTCCTGTCGACATCCAGTGAAAAGTTCCCGCTTGTGCCGGTAATGGTCCCGTTGCTGGTACCTTTTTCCAGGATGCTGACTCCCTGCATGGGGAATCCGTCGGTTGCATCGGTGACCGTTCCTGTCACGGTAATCTGCTGTGCGTGAAGCATACCCGTGATGAACAGGCCACAGACGAACACCATCCATCTGAGATTTGATCTTTTTTTCATAGAAAAGGGTTTAGTTGTTAGGTTTGTTATGGTTATTCGTATATTTTGTGGTTCCTGGCTTCTGGGACAGGAATCTGTTCACAGCAAATTTATGAAATTAGGTTGTCGAAATCCAGTTTCAATGCGCTAATAGACAGTATTGTAACGCAATCGTTTCCGCAAACGTTTGCAATCGGGTCTCCGGGATGTCGGGAATGAAAGAATCGGTATTCCGGGAAAGAAAAATTTGGTTAATTTTATGTCAGGTTCAACACATGGATATCGAAATATGTTATACAGGCAATGAATGTTGGAAGGTCCTGAATTATTTGTTAAATTGAAAAAAAATCTGTGAGTAGCATGCGGGAAGGGCGCGTTACCATAAAAGATATAGCCCGGGAACTGGGGGTTTCTCCTTCTACCGTTTCCAGAGCGCTGAAGGACCATCCGGATATCAGTGCGGAAACAAAAAGAGCGGTAAAGGGACTGGCTGAAAAATACCATTATCAGCCCGATGCGATTGCACTCAGCCTGCGCAGCAGGCAGACCCGCACCATTGGAGTGGTGATCCCCGAAGTGGTGCATCATTTCTTCTCTTCCGTGATAAGCGGTATTGAAGATGTGGCCTATAACGCCGGATACCAAGTAATGATCACACAGTCGAACGAGAATTACGAAAGGGAAATGCGCAGCATCGAAACCCTGCTGAACAGCCGGGTGGACGGGATCCTGGTATCGGTATCAAAATACACTAACAATTTCGATCACCTCAAAAAAGTGCTTGAACAAGGCGTGCCACTGGTATTTTTCGACCGGGCCTGTGAAGAAATGGAGGTGGATCGTGTGGTGGTGGATGATTATTTCGGTGCTTTCCGTGCTGTGGAGCATCTGATTAAAATGGGTTGCAGGCGGATAGCCCATTTTGGCTCCACACAGCTGCTGACCATTGCACAGCAACGCCTGAACGGCTATATTTCCGCCCTGAACGAGAACGGTATGGAAGTTGAGGACGAACTGATTATCCAGTGCGATACCCTGCCACAGGCTCTGAAAATGACAGGGAAGGTGCTCGATCTGCCGGATCCGCCCGATGCCATCTTTGCGATCAATGACCTGACTGCGGCCGGTGCCATGAAGGTGATCAAGGAACGGGGATTGAGAATTCCCGAAGATATTGCCATTGTGGGATTTACCAACGGGCAGATAGCCCATCTTACCGATCCTCCGCTCACCTCTGTGGAACAGCACGGATATGACATGGGAAGGGAGGCCGCACGAATGCTTCTCGACCGGCTTACCCGGCCCGATACCGATTATCTGCCCAAGATCAAAATACTGAAAACCAGACTTGATATCAAGGCATCTTCCCTGAGGAAGAAATAACATCTTATGATATAACAACTTAACTATACAGGCATGAAGATCATTTCGCTGAAGGACGTGGAGAAAAAAAAGGTCAGTATGGAAGGGGCCGAAAAGGCATACAAGCAGGTTCCCCTTTCGCGAACGGACGGAGCCCCTCTTTATGCGTACCGGGTGTTCACCATCGAACCGGGGGGTTATACCCCTTATCACCGACATCCTTACGAACACATGAATTATATTATAGAAGGAGAAGGGGTTCTGGTGAATGAAACAGGAGAGAAGCAGCCCCTGAAAACAGGGGATTTTGCCCTGGTGATGCCCGATGAAAAGCACCAGTACCGGAATACTTCGTTTGACAGGCCCATGGTGATGATTTGCGGTGTGCCAAAGGAATTTGAATAGTTTTCAACAAGTCACCGTGTATAAAAATAAAAACAGGAAAGCATTTCCTGTTTTTATTTCCTTCTATCTTTGGGGCAATGAAAAATTTTTGCTGCCTTTGAGAAGACGGCCACAAAAGGAAGAACGACTGAAACGTACCCGGCGCATGACCATCATGCTGAATCCGCGGGAAACGGAAGCACTTAATACCTATTTTCGCCGGTACAAGGTTAGAAACCGGTCGAAGTTTATGAGGGAAGCCATTATTACCGCCGTTCTCAGGAAGTTCGATGAAGATTATCCTACCCTGTTCGAAAATGAATCTCCTACCCTGTTTGATTCGCAGGAATGAGATTTGTTTTCTTATTGATCCCTGAAAGGCCGGATTTTATCCGTTCTTAAATTCGCAAGTCTTATTTTCGTGGGTTATGCTTTCCATAATTACAACCATACTGCCTGGGCTGTCATAAAAGTCAGGAATAATTTAACCACGGAGGACACAAAAGGAATCACAAAGGATACAAAGAAATAGAAATCAGGAATATAGTTGTTTATCCTTTGTCTGAACGTTCCACCTGCCTGCCGGCCGGCAGGCGAACATGGAATTTTTTGTAGTTAGGAATGTTTTTGAAACAGCCCCCTGTGGCATTTTGCCTGGAATATTATCCATTACTATGAATACAGAATGGATATCATTCCGGGGAACCGGAAGATCACTTTGCCGGGGATTCCAGATTCAGTATTTTGTTGGTCTGCCTGCCGTCAACAATTTCTACCGAGTCGACCTTTGACAGGACAAAATAGGAAGATTTTTCCTTTTCGGCTTCCAGGTAATACTTACCGGGTTCCAGGTCTGTGAATGTGATTTCTCCGTAATCGTTGGTGAAGCCGCTTACCAGATATTCATATCCCTGAAATTGCTGCCAGGATTCATAGACCCACACCTCTACATTATTTTCTGCCATCCCCTCGTAGCGCGTGGTGATGAAAAGATCGCCGGAGGGGATCACTTCCGTTTTGCATCCGGCCAGGAGGGCAGGTAACAGCAACATCCATAAAAGGTTCCGTATTTTCATGATCTGGTGTTTTATGATTGTATACGAAAAAGAAAAAGAAAAAGATGCTTTCCGGAAAATAAATGGAGGTCTTTTTATTCTGCCGGCAGAGTCAGATAGAAAGAGGAACCCTGACCCGTTCTGCTTTTGACCCAGATCTTACCATTGTTTTTTTCTACAAACTGCCGGCACAGATACAGACCCAGGCCGGTTCCCGTTTCTCCGTCCGTTCCTCTGGTCCGTACCGTGCCTTCGGAGGAGAAGAGTTTTTTTCGGTGGGATTCGGGAATACCCACACCGGTATCCTGTACTTCCATCAGCACCTGTTTTTTTTGTGCCACGGCCGATATCCTGATTCTTCCCCCGGAACCGGTAAATTTCAGTGCATTGGATATCAGGTTGCGCAATACCACCGAGACCATCCGTTGGTCTGCCCTGATTCGGATGTCTTCGGGAATGTGTATTTCAAGCC
>DQWH01000029.1 GCA_011042635.1 Bacteroidota bacterium
GGTTAAAGCCAGGTGCAATAACCCTTCTATCCGGAACAACTTTGCCGTTTCAACTAATAAATCCCATTGATTATCTTTCCGTTACAGGTCTTTATTCCATTTCTGCATTATTTCAGCTACTTTTGCATTACTAACCACAAAACACGATATGTATGTTTGCAGGAATCGTTGAAGAAACCGCCCGGGTAGTGGAACTGGAGAAAGACAAAGGAAACCTCCATATTACGCTCACCTGCTCATTCGTAAAAGACCTGAAAATCGACCAGAGTATATCGCATAACGGGGTATGCCTTACAGTAGTAAAAAAAGGAGGAAACACCTATACGGTCACTGCCGTAAAGGAAACCCTGGAAAAATCCAATCTGGGGCTGCTGAAAAAGGGCGATCCCGTGAATGTGGAACGAAGCCTGCGCATCGACAGTCTGCTCGACGGGCACCTGGTACAGGGACATGTGGACCAGACCGCCGTGTGCACTGGCGTGCGGGAAGCCGATGGAAGCTGGTATTACACTTTTGAATACGAACCTTCGCGGGAAGATTATATCACCGTGGAGAAAGGCTCCGTTTCGGTTAACGGGGTAAGCCTCACCGTAGTGAATTCGAAAGAAAGATCGTTTGAGGTGGCCATTATCCCTTACACCTGGGAAGTGACCAATTTCCACGCCATCAAAAAGGGAACCGTGGTAAATCTGGAGTTCGATATCATCGGGAAATACATCCACCGCATCCTGAAACAGCAACTGGATTCGCTGAAACAGAAAATCTGAAGTTCCGGGAATGAAAAAGATATCCTTTGAACGACTTCCCTGGCTTGTGGCCCTGCTGGTCACGGCCATCAACGCCCTGGGACTTATTCTGTACATGACGGTTACCGGCATGAAAAACTGGTGGCTCCTGCCGGCCAACCTGCTTCTGTCGTTTCTGCTGACCTACCTCATCCTCCGCTGGTGGGTCAGAAGATTCGTATACGAAAAACTGAGCCCCATTTATAAAACCGTACACAACATCAGCCTGCCCCGCAAAGATTTCTTCAACCGGCTTGAAGAAGAAGATATCATGAACGAAGTAAAAGACAGGGTGATGGGATGGGCCAGGACCAAAACCCGGGAGATCAACCAGCTGAAGGAAATGGAAAAATACCGGAAAGAATTCCTGGGTAATGTGTCACACGAACTGAAAACCCCTATATTCAATATCCAGGGATATATACTGACCCTGCTGGACGGGGGGCTGGACGATCCCGCCATTAACCGCATGTACCTGGAAAGAACGGAAAAAAGCATCAACCGGATGATCTCCATTGTGGAAGACCTGGAATCCATTGCCCGACTGGAATCGGGTGAAATGAAGCTTCATTATGAAGCCTTCAATATCGTGCAGCTGGCGGAGGAAGTGTTTGAAAACCAGGAAATACGGGCAAAAAAACGGAGAACAAAACTTGTGGTGAAAAGTCCGGGTGACCGGCCCGTCATGGTTTATGCCGACAAGATGCGTATATTCGAAGCCATGAATAACCTGGTGGTCAATTCGATCAAATACGGGAAATCACAGGGGAAAACCCTGGTACAGTGTATCCCCGAAAAAGATCTGGTGCGGGTAGAAGTAACCGACAACGGGATCGGCATTTATGAAAAGGATATCCCTCGTATTTTTGAGCGGTTTTACCGCATTGACCGCAGCCGCTCACGCGACATGGGGGGCACCGGGCTGGGTTTGTCAATCGTGAAACACATTATCGAAGCCCACCAACAGACCCTGAGTGTTCAGAGCGTACCCGGCGAGGGAACCACCTTTACCTTTACCCTGCAAAAAGCATGACCCATACGCATCGGATACAACACAAACTCCCTTCTCCGGAAGGTATAATAAACCGGTACCGTGAAACATACCCGGCAAAAAAGACGTTCCGGCTGATCCTCTGCCTGATCACCTTCCTTTCTTTTCCCGTTTTTCCGCAGGGGGTATACCAGCATCCTTCCCATGAAGCGATCTACCGGTTCCTGAACGAGATGGCCGCTCTGCAGCTGATCGATCCGAACACAGCCGTCAAGCCTTACACCCGGAAGCAAATCGCTTCTTTTCTGAGCCGGGTTGATGAACACCGGGAAAGCCTGAACCGGCGCCAGCAAAAAGAGCTGGATTTTTACCTGCGGGATTACCAGAAAGAGCTCCTGGCGGGACGTGATTTCCGCAAGCGAATCGACCTGCTTTACCGCAAAGATTCCCTGTTCACCCTGTCGGTCAACCCCATCGGCGGGATCCGTTATTATACAAACCGGAACGGACACGCCCATCACCGGTGGAACGGAGCGGAAGCTTTTGCCTATGTGGGAGAGCACTGGGGATTTTATGCCAGCCTGCGTGACAATCACGAGAGCGTTCAGATGAATCACCCCAACTACCTTACCCGGCGCATGGGAGCTCCCTACAAATCGGGGAACGATTACAGCGAAATGCGCGGCGGCATCACCTACAGCTGGAACTGGGGAAGCCTGGGGCTGGTCAAGGACCACCTGCAGTGGGGTAACGGATACAACGGAACAAACATCCTGTCAGGACGCACGCCCTCATTCGCCATGATCAGGCTGCACCTGCAACCTACCGACTGGTTCGAGTTCCATTATTTTCACGGATGGCTGGTATCGGAGGTGGAGGACAGCACCCGCACCTGGACCTATGTGAATGTTGACCGCACATCCACCCGGGTGGTATACCGGGAAAAATACATGGCGGCCAACCTGTTCACGTTCAAGCCTGTAAAAAGGCTGCATGTGTCGTTTGGGAACTCCATTATATACAGCGACCTGGGTATGGAACCGGCCTATCTGATTCCCCTTTTCTTTTTCAAGTCAATAGACCACACCCTGAATCACAGCATCGACAACCAGAATTCCCAGATGTTTTTCGATATCAGCTCACGGCTGATCCGCCACCTGCACCTGTATTCCACCCTTTTCCTCGACGAGATTTCCCTTTCCCGCATGTTCGACCCCGAGTCGCATTCCAATTTCTACAGCTGGAAAATCGGGGGGCGGCTGTACGGATATCCTCTGGACAATACCGGCATCACGCTGGAATATACCCGTACGAATCCCCTGGTTTACAAACATTACCTGCCGGTACTCACTTTCGAGAGCAACCGGTACAACCTGGGACATTACCTGCTCGACAATGCCACCGAATTATATATCGACGCCGATTGCAGCCCTTTCCGCGGGGTGTACATCAAAGCCTCGTACCTGCATGCCCGTAAGGGTCCCGATTACACCTCTATCGGGGGCAGCCGCCTGGGGCTTCCTTTCATGGAATCCGTGGAATGGGAAAACAAGACCTTCACTATGGAAGCTTCCTGGCAGGTGATACACGACGGGTATGTTTTCTTTTCCTGGCAGAACAGCCGCATCAGCGGAGACCAGGAAAAATACACCCCGGCGCTTTTTCACGGCAATACATCCACCCTCTCGGTGGGAGCAAATTTCGGATTCTGATTCTCGCTCCATCTGCCCGGCAAATCCCCTCCTCTGCAAGGAAGGGGCGCTGAGGCTGTCTTAAAAGTATTCCTAACCACAAAACACTTCTTACCTGCTGCCAGAAGGTTCGGACAAAGGAAAAATAACTATATTTCTGATTTCTATTCCTTTGTCTCCCTGGCGATTCCCTTTGTCCTTTGCGGATAAATTATTCCGGACATTTAAAGCAGCGAATGAACATGTTTTATGATATTCCATCAAATAGACACACGAATTTGAGAACGGACTTATTCCATGAAAATTTAATATAATGTATTCAAAAATCTTAGTTTTGTCCCTATACGAATCATTAACCCAAACATAAAAACCCGTAACACGTAACCCCTGCCTGCCGGCAGGCAGGCGCAACACGCAACCCTCCTCCCATGCCCGATTTCACCATATGTCGTTACATTGAACTGCTGAAAGCCCTTCAGGGAGAAGGGTTTGCATTTCAAACCTTTCTGGATTTCCTGAAAGATCCGCAACCCCGCAGCATCATTCTGCGGCATGATGTGGACAGGCTGCCGGAGAATTCATTAAGATTTGCCCTGATACAACACGAAAGAGGAATCCATGGAACCTATTATTTCAGGATTGTCCGGGAAAGCTTCGATCCGGACATCATCCGGGAGATTGCCGGTATGGGGCACGAAATCGGATACCATTACGAAGACCTGGACCTGGCCCGGAAATATCTTAAAAAGAATCGGGGAGACAGTAAACCAGACATACCTTATCTCATTCAAACGGGAATACAGCTTTTCGGGCAGCATCTTTCCCGCTTCCGGGAAATCGCTCCCGTTTCCACCATCTGCATGCACGGGAGTCCTCTGTCACCTGTCGACAACCGACTGCTGTGGGAGGAATATGATTACCGGGATTACGGCATTGCCGGTGAGCCCTATTTCGACATCGATTTTTCAAACGTGCTCTACCTGACCGATACGGGAAGACGGTGGGACGGCGACAGATACAATGTGCGCGATGCGGCGGGTATTTCCCCTTACACACAGAACGGAGACACCCTCAGCGCCCTGTACCGGTTCCATACCACCCGCGATATCATACGCTCAGCTCAGGCAGGCACTCTGCCCGCCACGATCCTGTTCACCTTTCATCCCCAGCGGTGGACCGGCCGTTCCCTGCCCTGGCTGAAGGAACTTGTCTGGCAGGGAATGAAAAACCAGGTGAAATATTTCCGGGCAAGATCACTGGCCCGCAACCGGTACCCTTAGCCGGGAATCCCGGCACGGCCTGTGGTGAAATCCTCAGATCAGGGGAATGGCTCTGGTAAGCAGGCGGATCACATGTTGCACATTACTGCTGAACACTTTCAGTACCTCCTCCCAGGTCACCGATTCTTCTTCCGTGTTCCATGAATCATAATCGGTGCTCATGGCCACGGCGGCATAGGGGATTCCCGCCTCGTTGGCCAGAATCACTTCGGGGGCGATGGACATATTGATCACATCGGCCCCCCAGCTGCGGAACATTCTCGACTCGGCCCGGGTAGAAAACCGCGGTCCCTCAATAGTAATGACCGTTCCCCGGGGATGGACGGGAATCCCTTCTTCCCGTGCGGCATCAATCAGCACACGGCGCAGTTTTTCATCAAAGGGATCGGCCATGGAGGTATGTTTCAGGTTCCCCGGTTCGAATTCTTCATGAAAGGTCACGATCCGGTGCCGTGTGAAATCGATGAACTGGTCGGGGATCAGCAGGTGTCCCCGCCCGATCTCTTCCCTGAGGCTGCCGCAGGCTGTGCTGGCAAGGATATGGGTACAGCCTATTTCCCTGAGCAGGTGGATATTGGCCCGGTTATTTACCGCGGTAGGAGGAATGGTATGCTGCCTCCCGTGCCTGGACACCAATACCACCTCCGTCCCTTCGATCGATCCTGCCAGCAAGGTGGAACTGGGCTTCCCGTAAGGGGTGTCTTTTTCAATGATCTCCGGATTTTTCAGGATATCGGGATCCTCCAGTCCCGATCCCCCGATAATGCCTATTTTTTTCATGGTTCAGCCGTATTGATATAAGCAAGAAGGGAGGCCATAGCCTCTTCCATATCCTTCCCAAAAATAATGATCCCCTCCGGATGTCCGCCCATCACCACCATTCGTTTTTCGGCATTTTTACTTTCCCGCAGCAGCCGGATTATCTCACGGGCCATTTCCGGTGTTCCGTATTCTGCCGTTTCACAGGTGGTGGGTACACGATGCTTCCACTGTTCCCATAAGCCGGCATGGTGAATATGTATCACCGCACGAATACCGGACAGGGTTTCATACACGGCCGCATGGCTGAGCGATTCCGAGGAAGCCCTTACCGGGCCGGTGCAGGTTACCTTATTCTTATCGATCCAATAATTTTCCACCAGGGAAAAATGCCGGGCATTCAGTGTCCTGAATTTGCCGGTGGCCGTCCCGGTAATAAAGAATTTTCCAGCGGAAGGGGCACGGTGGCTGATGTTGCCGAAACCGGTGCCGTCATCCGTACATCCGAGCATTTCCATCGACCGCAGCACCGACCGCCACCTGTTTATTTCCCGAACCATTCCGGAAGGGATCAGGGAACCGGAAGGTCGCCAGTGACAATGAAAACGGATGTATCCTTCTTTGTTTGTATTCATTACGGATCAGTAAATAAGGAAGCAATGCCCCCCTCCGTCGCCTCACATACTCCCCGTTCGGTGATCAGGGCGGTCACCAGCCTGGCCGGGGTAACATCAAAACCGGGATTCGAAACCGGATGTTCTTCGGAAAGGATGCTGACCCGTACCAGGTTTTCTCCATCCAGGCCTTCTATCAGCCTGACCTCTTCCCCGCTGCGTTCTTCCACCGGTATATTTCTCACCCCGTTTTCCATTTCCCGGTCGATGGAAGAAACCGGCAGGGCCACATAAAAGGGAATCCCGTTGTCGCGGGCAGCCAGAGCTTTCAGGTAGGTACCGATCTTGTTAGCCACATCCCCGTTGCGGGTGGTACAGTCGCTTCCCACCAGCACCACATCCACGCATCCCTTCTGCATGAGATGCCCCCCGGCATTATCGGTGATCACCGTGTGGGGAATGCCGGCCTGCTGCAGTTCCCAGGCGGTAAGCCGTGCCCCCTGGTTTCTCGGCCGCGTTTCATCCACCCACACATGCACGGGGATATTCCGTTCATGAGCCAGATAAATGGGAGCCGTGGCGGTCCCGTAATCGATGCAGGCCAGCCAGCCAGCATTGCAATGGGTAAGAATATTTACCGTTCTGCCTGTTTTCCGGTGGAGATCCCTCAGAATTTCCAGTCCGTGCAAACCGATCATACGGCAGGCTTCTGTTTCCCCTTCCAGTATTTTCATGTATTCCTTCCGGGCCCTTTCCTCAGGACTTTCCGGGGAAAAGGCATTAAGCACATGATCTGCCATGCGGTCGACCATCACCCGGAGATTGACGGCCGTGGGCCTGGCCTGTTTCAGTTTCCCGGCCCACTTCCTGACGGTCGTCTCCTGATGATTTTTCCCTGCAGAACGGTATGCGGCAAGGAAAATTCCCCCGGCAGCCACTGCTCCGATGAGGGGAGCTCCCCTGACCTTCATTTCCGTGATGGCCAGCAGGGCATCTTCGGGAGTATGCAGGGTTCCGGTCTCAAACCGGAAGGGAAGAACCGCCTGGTCGATATACCGGATCTGTGGAGTTTCTCCTTCCTCGAGCCAGAGCGACCGGTAATGTTTATCCCCTATTTTCATGCCATGTGCCAGTAAAATAGTAAGTTTGCAGTTGGAATATCCAAAGTTAACCATAAACACCGGATATATGAACCGGAAAATCATACGGAATATCATGTTCGATCTGGGCGGGGTGCTGATCGGCCTGGATGTGGTGCGGACGGTGAAGGAACTGGAGGCACTGGGAATACGGATGGACGGGGAAGCCGGACAGGTGGAGTTCATGTCCTTGCTGATGGACCTGGAAACCGGCAGAATGGAAGCCCGCGATTTCATGAATACGCTTGCCGGTTTCTCAACGAAAAAATTTACCTCCGGTCAGTTCGAACAGGCATGGGGAGCGATTTTTAC
>DQWH01000205.1 GCA_011042635.1 Bacteroidota bacterium
ATCATAAGGATTCGCCCAATGATAATGAGAGTAATTGGATTCTTGAATGAAAGTGAAAAATTTCATTTTTCAATAATATTTAAACCTATGGATTTTTAATCCATAGTGATTTAGTTTTGGCTGATCATGTCCGCATCCCTATCCATGAAAATTATACGGTATACTCTTTCCGCGCTCTTCCTGTTGTTCCTGTTGCTTGTGCTTCCGGGTCAGTTTTCCCGGGAGTACGCCATACACCGGGAGATCATCCTGCATCAGCCCCCTGAAAAAGTTTTCAATATCATAATGAACCCGTTCAGCTTTCATCAGTGGATACCCGGGTATAAGAGCATCCAGCCGGTAGCGGGTAAGCTGACGGCTCCGGGAAGCATCAACCGTATCATACTCGAACGGAACGGAAAAGAAATGGATGTGCTGCAGCATATTGAAATCATGGACCGGCCGGAAACCCTGGCGGCAACCTATGAGTTGAAAAATATGCAGATATTCACCCACATTGAAGTGATTCCCGTGTCTGACGGAACCCGGATGGATGTCATTATGCATTTGTCGGTACAGGGATGGCCTGCTAAAGCCGTTTTGTTCTGGACACGAAAAAAGACAGAGAAAGAACTGTTGTTGGTACTGGAGAACCTGCAACATCTCATCAACGGGAATTAATGCAGGTGAAGAACACAGAGGCTTTTCGGTGAAAAATAATGGGCAGTTATGCCCGGAATTGTCTCCGACCCCACAACTCACCGACTTTTCCCCATCAACAACCTTCATGAACATTTCTGTGGCGACGGTTGTTGAACCTGTATAACCATTTATGATACATTATGGCGTTTACACGGCAACCTGGTACAAAAAAAACCGGCTTTTGCCGGTCTTTTTTTTATCCGCAGGGCGGATGACATATATATTGATTGTGCCTGGGAGGCTGTTTTTTCAGGGTTATCCTGGCAGATTATCTGCACCTTCTGCCAGGTCCCTGCAGGTTCCGGTGTTTCTCTTGATCAGACCCGCCAGCGAAGCATTTTGTCTGTCAATCACGCTGCATGCCGGATTTCCTGCTGCCTGTTTCCTGTCATCAGGAATAAGCACAATAGATAGATGACCTGAAACGCCAAATAGTTGCGTGGAAAAAAGAAAAAACTATACCGAATTCTTATTCAGTGTGTTATCAAAGATAAATCTCCGGCGGATATTCGATCCGGGTGAGATACAGTCCGTGGGCCGGTGCGGATGGACCTGCCAGGCTTCTGTCTTTTGAATCCATAATCCTCTGCCATTCGTCGGACGAAATCCTGTCTTTCCCCGTGTCGATCATAGTTCCCACAATAGCCCTGACCATATTCCGCAGGAACCGGTCGGCTGTTATTCTGAATATCAGGCGGTGGTCCTTTTCCAGCCATTTTGCTTCCATTACCCTGCAGATGTATGTTTTCACCTGGGTATGGCTCCGGCTGAACGCTTTGAAATTGTGTTCCCCTGTCAGCCACCGGGTAGCTTCCTGCATAGCCCTGAGGTCGAGTGTGCCGTAATAGAAATGGGCCAGCCCGGAGAGAAAGGGATCTTTTTCTCTGGAAAGGAGATATTCATACGTGCGGGATACGGCATGAAAACGGGCATGGGCATCGGGTTTTACCGGAATGATCTTCTGCACGGCGATGTCAACGGGGAGCATTCCGTTCAGGCTGTACACCAATTTCTCTTGCCGGTGCAGCGAAGCATGGCAGGTATCGAAATGAGCCATGAAAAAGCGGGCGTGCACCCCTGTGTCGGTACGGCCTGCTCCGGTAACGCGGATTTCTTCTCCCAGCAGGGCCGAGAGGGTATTATCCAGCACGGATTGTACCGTGAGGGCATTCGGCTGGATTTGCCACCCGTGGTAACGGGTTCCGAGAAAAGAAAGTTGTATGAAATAACGAAACGACGGCATACGGTCCAAAGATAATCAAAATGCAAGTGCGGCAGCCGCTCTGCCGCATTTTCATCCATTCTGTAAATCTGTCAGTACGGTCGGGAAGGGTTTAACATATTTTAACTTGACAATCCGGCAATAATCCTCAAATTTGCGGTACCCGGAAAAAACGGGATCAAAATACCGGATTGGTATGTTATTTGGGAAGTCACGGTAAAACAATATCTTTTCACCAAAAGTCAACCCATTATTATGGAAAAAACTGCAGATATCAGGGAAATCAATGAAAGGATTGAACAGGAAAGTTCCTTTGTAGACATGATCCGGCAGGAGATGAAGAAAGTGATTGTGGGGCAGAAACACCTGCTTGACAGTCTGTTGATCGGTCTGCTTTCCGACGGGCACATCCTGCTGGAAGGGGTGCCAGGGCTGGCAAAAACCCTGGCCATCAATACCCTGGCCAGAACCATCGATGCCCGGTTCAGCCGCATCCAGTTTACTCCCGATCTTTTGCCGGCCGACCTGATCGGGACCATGATCTACAGCCAGAAAGCGGAAGAGTTTCAGGTGAAAAAAGGACCTATTTTTGCCCATTTCATCCTGGCTGACGAGATCAACCGGTCCCCGGCCAAGGTGCAGAGCGCCCTGCTGGAAGCCATGCAGGAAAGGCAGGTAACCATCGGTTCACATACTTACCCGCTGGAACAGCCTTTTATGGTGATGGCTACCCAGAACCCCATAGAACAGGAGGGGACCTATCCGCTGCCTGAAGCCCAGGTTGACCGGTTCATGCTGAAAGTTATCATCGGGTATCCGGAAAAGGAAGAAGAACGCCTGATCATGCGGGAAAACCTGGCCATGGAATTTCCCGCTCCATCCACCGTAATGAAACCCGATCAGATCATCCGGGCAAGGAGGGTGGTGAAGGAGGTATATATGGATGATAAAATCGAAAAATATATCCTCTATATTGTCTTTGCTACCCGGAATCCGGCGGAGCAGGGACTGGAAAAATATGTTCCGCTGATTCAATACGGCGGTTCGCCCAGGGCAAGCATCTACCTGGCCATGGCTTCGAAGGCATACGCCTTTATCAGGCACAGGGGGTATGTGATCCCCGAGGACGTGCGCGCCGTATGCCATGACGTGCTCAGGCACCGAATCGGACTCACTTATGAGGCCGAGGCGGAAAATGTTACGGCCGGGGAAATCATTACCGGCATCCTGAACCGGGTGGAAGTACCATAAAAAATAAAATACCGAAATGAAATATCTGGTCTTCCCCGGCATGCTGATTCTCAGTGCCTCCCTGCTATGGGCGCAGGATTACTACGCAATGGAAAGTTCCGAGCTTGTGGCCCTTATGAAAAAGGAGCATCCCGAGTTTCTGTGGCAGGACCAGGTGAGAAACGACCGGTTCAGGTACCTGAAGTTTGTGGATGTGCGGGATAGCCGTACCTGGCTGTTTTTTCTGGATGAGGACGACCGGTGCTGGGTGATCAGACTGATGCACGATTATACTTACCTCGACCAGACCCTTGAGTGGCTGAATGAACGGTTTACGGAAGCCGGTCCTGACCGGTGGGTCGGCCGGCAGGATAACGGAACCCTTGAGGTGGAAATGGTAAGAGGGGAATGGTTTTTTACCGTTACCATGAAAGAAAAGGAACAATTAAGGAAGCAACGGTGTGGAAACGAGTGAACTGCTGAAAAAGGTCCGGAAGATTGAGATCAAGACACGCGGTCTGAGCCGGCAGGTATTTGCCGGACAGTACCATAGTGCCTTCAAGGGACGGGGAATGATGTTCAGTGAGGTGCGCGAATATCAGTACGGTGATGACTTGCGAAGTATCGACTGGAACGTAACCGCCCGGTTCAATCATCCCTATGTGAAGGTGTATGAAGAGGAGAGGGAACTTACCGTGATGCTGCTGATCGATGTGAGCGGATCAGGGGATTTCGGTACCCGCAATATGCTGAAACGAGATATGGTGACCGAAATTGCAGCCGTTCTGTCATTTTCGGCCATTCAGAACAACGACAAAATCGGCGTGATCTTTTTTACCGACCGGGTGGAAAAATTCATTCCTCCCAAGAAGGGAAGGCAGCATATCCTCCGTGTAATCAGGGAGCTGATCGATTTCAGGCCGGAATGCCGGCGTACCGACCTCACCGAACCGCTGCGCTTTCTTACCCATGCCATCAAAAAGCGGTGTACGGCATTTGTTATTTCCGATTTTATGGACCACGATTTTGAGAGTCCCCTGCAAATTGCCGGCAACAAACACGATATGGTGGCTATCCGGGTGTACGATCACCGGGAAACCGAGCTTCCCGATCTGGGACTGATACAGATGCGCGATGCGGAAACCGGCGAACAGATGTGGGTGGATACCTCCAAACGGTCGGTGAGGGAATACTATAATCATTGGTACCTGAAGAAACAGAAAGAAATTAACGATACCCTGGTAAGATGCGGAGTGGACCACATAGCCATTCGCACCGATGAGGATTATGTGCCACCCCTTATCAAACTGTTCAAAAAACGGGAGAGATCATGAGGAGAACACGGGCATATACATCCCGGCTGGCCGGACTGCTGTTTTTCCTGGCCTTTTTCCATCTTTTCGCTTTTCCACAGCAAAGCGGGCAGGATATTCCACGTGTCAGGGCCCGCCTGGATACAACCGGTATGCTGATAGGCGACCAGATACATTACCATCTGGAAGCCTGGGTGCCAGGCAACAGTGAGGTGGTGTTTCCTGTTCTGAACGACACGCTTACCTGGGGTGTGGAGGTACTGGAAATATCCCCCACCGACAGCCAGCGCCTGGACCATGAGCTGATGCATTACCGGAACCGGTATCTGATCACCTCATTCGACAGCGGTTTTCATTTTATTCCTTCCCTGCCGGTGGTAGTGAGGTATCCTTCGCGAACCGACACCCTGTTTACGCAGTCGCTCCCGTTGGAGGTAAATACTCTTCCTCCGGATACCAGCGTGGTTCTTTACGATATCAAATCGCCCTACGGTGCGCCGATTTCCCTGAGTGAATTGCTTCCGTATATCGGAGCAGGAATCATTCTGGCGTTACTGGGATTCCTGGCTGTGTATTACCTGCGCAGAAGAAAGAAGAGGGAAAAAGGGGAGGAGCAGGAGATCGTTCCGCCCGAGTCGGCTCATATCATTGCCATCAGGGAACTGAGGGCTCTCGAAAAAGACAGGCTGTGGCAACAGGGCAAGGTGAAGGAATACCATATCCGGCTTACGGAAATACTCCGGAATTATCTGGAACGCAGGTACGGTATCCCGGCGCTGGAACAAACCACCGGTGAGATCATGGATGCCCTGGATGCCCGTTCCGGCATTTCTCAGATAAGCCATGAAGATCTGCGCGAAATACTGGTCCTGGCCGATCTGGTGAAATTTGCCCGGGTAATTCCAGAACCCGATGAAAACAGGATGGTTTTGACCCGTGCCATACGTTTCGTTCAGGATACCATTGCCGTGGATGTACATGAGGAAGACGAAAACGTTAACGGCCTGGAAACCGGGGAAACCGGCCGCAAGGCTGCCCTGCCGGCTTCCGGAGAGGGAAAGGAGGTGATACGATGAATTTACACCAGTACTTTGCACAACCCGCCTGGCTGTGGTTATTGTGGCTGCTTCTGCCCATGGTCCTGTGGTATGTGTGGAAAGAGAGGAAATCGCACGCCAGCCTGCTGGTGACGGCCATTTCCCCGTTCAGGGAGAAGAGGCCCTCCTGGAGGGTGTGGGGCAGGCATATCCTGTTTGTTTTCCGGATACTGGCCGTGGTCCTGCTGACGGTGGTCCTGGCCCGCCCACAGTCAACCGACCAGTGGGAAGACGTTTCCACCGAAGGTATCGATATCATCATGGCCCTGGATGTGTCCAGTTCCATGCTGGCCAGGGATTTTTCCCCCGACCGCCTGGAAGCGGCCAAAGAAGTAGGTGTTGAGTTCATATCGGGAAGACCGTACGACCGCATCGGCCTGGTCATATTCAGCGGAGAAAGTTTCACCCAGTGCCCGCTTACCACCGACCATGCCACGGTGATCAATCTGCTGAACGCCGCCCGAAGCGGGGTGCTGGAAGACGGAACGGCCATCGGGATGGGGCTGGCTACTGCCATTAACCGGCTGAAAGACAGTCAGGCCCGGTCGAAAGTGATCATTCTGCTGACCGACGGGGTGAACAATATGGGAGAAATAGATCCGCTTACGGCCGCCGAGATCGCTTCCACCTTCGGCATCCGGGTGTATACCATCGGGGTGGGAAGCCGGGGTACGGCACCTTACCCGGTACAAACGCCCGGAGGAATGATTTTCCGGAATATGGAGGTGGAAATCGACGAGGAAGTGCTGCAGGAAATCGCTTCGATGACAGAAGGTGCCTATTACCGGGCAACCGATAAGGAAAAACTGAGAGACGTATACCGGGAAATTGATCAGCTGGAGAAATCGAAGATCAGCGTAACAGAATATCGCCGCAGGCAGGAAGAATACATGGGGTTTGCCGCTGCGGCAGTCCTGCTGGTCCTGATCGAATTGTTGCTGCGTTTAACCGTATTTAAAAACTTTCCGTGATGGTGGAACAGGGTATATTCCGGTTTCAGCAGCCCGACGTGCTGTATGCATTGCTGGGTGTCCCGGTTTTGCTGGTGATCTTCTGGCTGAGCCGGTGGTCTCAGCAAAAAAAGGTGAAAAAATACGGCGACCGCCACCTGGTGGAAGGACTCATGCCGGAAAGATCATTGTCCCGCCCGGCCTGGAAATTTTTCCTGGTGCTGCTGGCGTGGATATCGGGCGTTTTTGCACTGGCACGTCCCCAGTTCGGGTCGAAACTGGAAGAGGTGAAACGGAAAGGTGTGGAGATCATGATCGCCCTGGATGTTTCCAACAGCATGCTGGCCCAGGATATCGAACCCAGTCGCCTGGAAAGGGCAAAACAGGCCATTTCCCGGCTGGTTGACCAGCTGGAGGACGATAAAGTGGGCCTGATCGTTTTTGCCGGTGATGCCTATATTCAGGTACCCATTACCGACGATTACCTGGCAGTGAAAATGTTCTTAACCGGAGTGGGACCCGAAATGGTTCCCCGTCAGGGAACCGCCATCGGTTCGGCCATCGATCTGGCCCTGAAAGCATTCAGCCCGGTGAGCGAGGCGGGAAAAGCTGTCATCATCATTACCGACGGGGAAAACCATGAAGGCGATGCACTGGAAGCCGCAGAAAGAGCCGCGGAAAAAGGCATTGTGGTGCATACCCTGGGAATGGGTCTGGCAAGAGGAGCGCCCATTCCCATCGATCCCGGGGCTCAGGTAAAAACCTACCGGAAAGACAGGGAAGGGAATGTGGTGATCAGCAAGCTTGATGAAGCTTTGCTTTCGCGTGTGGCTGCTGCAGGAAAGGGGAAATATGTAAGGGCGAACAATATCCGGGTTGGCCTGGATGTGCTGATGGATGAGATCAGAGGGATGGAACAGGCCGAAATGGAAA
>DQWH01000076.1 GCA_011042635.1 Bacteroidota bacterium
CTTCTGTTCCTCCTCCTCTGATTCTTCGAGATTCAGCAGGTTATGCTTCAGAAGAATATTATACCATTGCAGGATTTTCTTGATGTCTGACTGGTACACCCTGGAGCGGTCAAATTCGGGCAATACCTTCTCAAAATAGGCAAACAGGATATCTTTGTTCGATTTCGGATCCGGAGCCTCGCCCCCGTTCTCCAGTTCGGATATCTTACGGAAGATTTCAATCAGTCTGGCTTCCCCTTCATGCGTAAAAACCGCGATATCATCCATGGAACTTACCTTCAAATGAGCTCCCGCATGCATTCGTTTGCCGGTATCGAATGATTCGACAATGATCCCGTTTTTTGCCTGTGCAACAAACCTGTATAATCCGGGATATCCCGATATAGCCAATATGTCTTTGAATTCCATGGTTGAGCTCTTTATGAAAAGACAAAAATAATACTATAAATGACAGATTGCAAAAGCCACCTCCCGAATTAAACCATGTTCCGCTCTTTTTTGATCTGTTCATAGGCTTCATTCACCTTCCGGAATTTTTCATGGGCAATCTTCTGAAAATCTTCTCCCAGATAACTCACCTTATCGGGATGGTATTTCATAGCCATTTTCCGGAATGCTTTCTTCACCTCCTCATCGTTTGCTGACCGGTCGATTCCCAGCACTTTATAGGCCCAGTCGGTATCGACCACGTACACGGCCATAACGGAATCCATATCGTTCTGACTGATCCCCATATACTGAGCCACCAGCCTAATCACCCGTATCTCTTCCGGGTGCACCTGCCCGTCGGCGGCGGATATTCCGTGCAACATCTGCAGAAGCTGCAACCGGGAGGCATAATCCATATTTTGCCTGATCTGCATACTCACCTGGCGGAGCGGTATATCCTGGCGCAGCAGGTCGCGCAGCATGGCAAGAGCTTCACGGGCTGCTTCCATGCCAAAAGCCGTTACCAGGTATTTTTTCACGTAGTCCAGTTCGGAGCGCAGCACCTTACCGTCGGCTTTCATCATAGCCGCCACCAGCACCAGGAAGCTCACCACAAAATCACCCCGGGTAGTCCGTCCCTCCTGCTGAAGAGTCTGCACATCGGCATTGTCAAAGATGGCGCCCAGGGCAAATCCTGCCAGTCCCCCCAGGGGGCCAAAAAACACCCATCCCAGACCTCCACCTATCCATTTGCCAAATTTCCCCATGATTTACTGTGTTGTATTATGGTTTTCATTCAGGAACAACCGATGCAGTTCAAGAATCGCGGGTATCAGCAGCTCCTTTTCATCATTTACCAGCACATGGTCGGCATGTTTTCTTCGTTCCTCATCCGTCCATTGCCTTTCCATCCGGCTTCTGACCTCTCCGGCCGAAGTTCCGTCACGTTCTATTACCCGCCTGATACGAAGCGGTTCCGGCGCTTCCACGGTAATCACCCTGTCGAACAGGGAAGCCCATCCGCTTTCCAGGAGAATGGCAGCCTCATGGATCACATAGGGAGCTTCTGCATGACGGCCCACCCATTCAAAGAAAACATCACGCACTCTGGGATGCACCAGGTTGTTAAGTAATCTGAGTTTGTTCTCATCAGGGAAAACCATTTCCGCCAGTTTTTTACGCTGGAGAATTCCGTTCAGGTAGACCTCCTCTCCAAAGGCATCTTTTAACTGAGCCTTCAGAACAGGGTCTGTTTCCATCAGGGTTTTTGCTTCCGTATCGGCATCGAATACCGGGATCCCGAGAACAGCAAATATCCTGGCAACCATTGACTTGCCGCTCCCAATTCCACCGGTCAGTCCGACTTTCAGCATCAATTTTTCTCAATAATATATTCCACCTGCTCGGGGGAGAATTTCACTGAACGGATGTAATCGGGATATCTCAGCAGTTGCACTTTGAGCTTTTCAACAGGCTCTTCGGGAAAGAACACGGCCACCCTGAACAGAGCCGGCTGTACCTTGCTGAAATTGCTGAGAGCCACCATGAAGGTAATATTCACACGGGAAGGAAAAACCTTCAGTGTTATACTGTCGGGGACCCCTTCCGCATGGATAGGCACCTGAACACTGCTCTCGGTAAACTGTTCCACCGGAATCCGGACGGATACCCGGCGGTGTGAGAACCTAACATTCGGGACTTCCTCAAGCAGCAGGGTTTCCTCCACTGTTTGATCAACATCAGTTAGTTTTTCTGGCCGGGTCCGGACCACACGGAAGGTATCGATCACTGCTCCGGGGCCTGAAACTGTCACACTATCAGGTATACATGATATTTCCCCGCTGAGCTGAAATTGCCTTGCATACCGGATATCGAGCACAGGTATAACAGGCACTTTTTTACGTACAATATCGTCGAAAGTAAAGAACAGCGTATCGGGAGCCACGCTCAGGATATTCCCCTCCCGAAGCATTTGCCTGGAAAGGCTTTCCCTGATGGTTCTTGAAAGAAGATAATACCTGGGCGGTTCGGTTCCTGACAGGTAACTGAAATTGTAGCTCTCGATATTGAGGGTGATAGGTACCTGGCGCTTGCTCAGTTTATACCTAAGCAGGGTATACCCCGGAGCCTGCACCTGTAAACGGAGTTCCTGGGGAAGATCGTTCACCAGCACCCTGTCGCGGGGCATATTGATGTACTTGACCGGAAAACTGAGTTCTGTCACCGCAACCTGGTTCAGTTCGTTGAGGAACCAGAACACCGTGCTTAATATCAGGAAAAAACCAAAAATCAATACCCTCTGATTGAGTTTCAGTTGCCTGACTTTCAGGAAACACCTGAATGTTTTCTTAAGCACTGAAGATCCCGACATAACCGATGGTTACTTTCCGGTAATCGGAAAGAATTATTTCTGGGCACCGATATCCGAGGGATCTTTCAGGATGGCGCTCTTATCGATCTTGATTTTCACCTTGTCGGCCACCTCTACCAGTATCTCATTCCCGTTGATATCGGCTATTTTTCCGTATATCCCGCCGGTTGTAACGATACGGTCTCCCTTCTTCAGGGATTCACGGTAAGTACGCAGTTCTTTCTGCCTTTTTACCTGAGGGCGTATCATGAAAAAATAAAACACCAGGATAATCAGCAACAACGGTAAAAATGTCATGAAAGGGTTCTGCTCCTCGGTGGTCGGAGCAAATAACAACATGCTCAAAACTTGATGGATCATTTCTTTTAATGATTTGGTGAATATTTGATTTATCTGTTTACTTCAATACCACCTTGGCATGAATGGTCAGAACCACCGGGTTATTCGAAGCATTACTTCTTACATAAATGGTTTTCACCTGTTTCCCCGACCTTCCGGCAGTATCGAATACCACTTCCATGGATTCTTCTCCGCCCGGTGGCAAAGGTTCCCTGCTGAAAGAAGGGACGGTACAACCGCAGCTGGCAACGGCACTGTGTATCACCAGATCGCTTCCGCCTGCATTCCGGTAGATAAACCGACATGCCACCTTTTCCCCCTGGTTTACATCTCCGAAATGGTGAGTAAGCCTGGCAAATTCCAGCACGGGCGGTTTTGTTTCATCTTTTGTATCTTCCCCGCCTTTTCCCCCTTCCGCCCGAAAGCAGGAATAGCTCAAAAAGATCAACAGGCAAAAGACAATAGATCGCATGGTTCAGATCTTCATGGAATCTTTGCAAAGTAAATACATTTTTCATATCCCAGCAACCCGGATTTTATCATACTTCGCCTATCAGGCCCCGGCCTTTCTTGATAATTTTCTTTTCCTCGCGGAGGTGATGAATGATTTTATCGAGTACCCCGTTGATAAAATGGCTGCTGCGTTCCGTACTGTAATATTTCGCTATTTCTATGTATTCATCAAAGGTCACCCTGACCGGTATTTCGGGAAATTCTGTTATCTCGGTTATGGCCATTACCATCAGCAGGTTGTCCATATAAGCGATTCTCTCGATATCCCAATTATGGGAATAGGTTTCAATCAGCTTGAGGTATTCATCATAATGCACCAGGCATCTTCTGAATAACCGTTTTGTAAACTCCGCATCGTCCGGACTTTTATACATGGCCATCAACCGGACGTTTCCGCCCTGTGCCGCTCTGAATTTTTGGATGGTTTTTATGATCATTCCCACCACAAATTCCAGTTCATCATTCCAATAAATGCTCTGCTCTTCCAGGTCGCCCGACAATTCATCGGAACCAAGTACCAGATCGTGGTAAAAATGAACAATCAGTTCCCGGTCTATCGCATAATCGGGTTCATCGCCATCCATATATTTCCGGTACCAGTCTTTATCCAGCATATCCCGATACAATTTCCTGATCAGTTCGGGATACTGTACCCAGCTTATTCCGGTATATTCCGTATACTTTCTTAATTCGGTACTTTCTTCGAGCTGGAGGATAATCCTGTTATCAACAAAACGGGTATTGGGATGAAGATCCTGGTAGGTGGGTCTTTTCTTGTTTCTGGCCAGTTCAATACGTTCCAGTGCGTAATTTTTTACTTCAATGACCAGCAGCAAAAGGTAATGATACAGGTCATAACTTTTCTTAATGCTGTGTAACAATTCTTTCTCGGAGTGAGAAAGCGAGGGCGATTCGGTTTTCAGATAAGCATAAAGCACCTGCATCACCTTGATCCTTAATAACCTTCTGCTATACATGGAAAGAACGGTTTTTCTCGGTCAGAAGGCAAAGGTAGCTTAAAATTGGCTGTTTTAAAACCCACATACCCCATATTTGTTGAATACGGTCGTAAGCCGAAATAATTTATATACATTCTAAAAAAAAACCTGTTCCGTAAAATTTATCCCAATTTTACCCGGAGATAGACAATCATATCAAAAATATTTTTATACATTTGGTTTCAACTAAAGTATAGGACCACAAAATATTTCAATGATGGAAGAAGGAACTGAGAAAAAAGAAGGATTTGAAAACCACCAGCAGCAGGAAGAGATCTATTCGAAAGTTGTGCGTGCCGGAAAAAGAACGTATTTCTTTGATGTAAAGGCCACCCGAAATGATGATTACTACCTTACCATCACAGAGAGTAAAAAGAGGTTCAACCGGGACGGAAAATCATTTTATGAAAAACACAAGGTATTCCTGTACAAGGAGGACTTCGACAAGTTTGCCGATGCCCTGACGGAAACGGTGGAGTACATTAAGGAAAACCGCCCCGAACCTGTGGAACGGGAACCGAGAAAACCGGCAGAAAGGCAGGATGAGGAAAAAGAAACGGCCCTGACCGAAAACTACACCAACGTTGAATTCGACGACCTGGAGGACCGAAAGGAATAGGGTCCCTCCGGCATTTCGCCCGATTCTCAAAACACTATATTCCTGAAGACCTGTCTTCAGGTGAATATGTTATACCTTGCCTTCAGGTATTATCCGGGTTGACAACCTGCGGGATGATCTACTCTCCATCATAAGCGGCCATCTTTTCTTCGATGGTCACTTTCCCCTGCTTTCGCGACTGGATTTTCACAAAGCTCAGCACATCTTCCACCCCCTCAGAATACAGGGTCTCCAGTATTTCAGGTACCAGTTGCAGTACCTCATCCAGAGGGCCTTCCACCACGGTTTCAAACGGACATACACGATAGCGCATCCCCGACGTGATGATGACCGAAATAGCCCTGTCGATCAGCCGGTACATGTCCAGGTTCCCGGGTCCTGGAATAATCTGAAAAGCAGCATTCACCTGATCTTTCATCTGCACAAATTTTGGTTCAGCATTCAATGTAGTTAATTTTTTCATCAAAATACAAACCCGGCCCGGGGCAAAATCCTTTCCTCCATTCCGGCAGAACCTGATTAAAATCACTATAAATAGGTATTGGGGAAAATAAACAGAATCTGTACGTTTGCACTTTCGATGAAAGAGTAACCCGATCAAACATGAAGCTGTCGGATCTTAAGGTAGAAGAAGAAGGAATCATTGTCAAGGTGAAAGGACGGGGAACTTTTCGCAAAAGGATCATTGAAATGGGGTTTGTCAGGGGGAAGAAGGTGAAAGTAGTACGAAACGCACCCCTGAATGATCCGGTGGAATACCGGATCATGGACTATGAAGTCTCCCTCCGCAGAAGTGAAGCCTCACTGATCGAGGTAATTACAGAAAAAGAAGCCCGTGAAGAACACCTCACTCCCTATAACGGGGTGTTTACCGAAGAACACCTCAGGAATTCGGCACGCGAAAAAGGAAAAAACATACAGGTAGCCCTGGTGGGCAACCCGAACTCGGGAAAAACCACTCTGTTCAACTATGCCTCCAGTTCCAGGGAAAGGGTGGGAAACTACGGGGGAGTGACGGTGGATTCCAAAACCGCCGTTTTTCGTCACCGGGGATATACGTTTCATATTACCGACCTGCCGGGAACCTATTCCCTTTCGGCCTATTCTCCCGAAGAACTGTTTGTGCGGAAGCATATTCTGCAGGAAATGCCTGATATCGTGATCAACGTGGTGGATGCGTCCAACCTGGAAAGAAACCTGTACCTCACCACCCAGCTCATCGACATGGACGTGCGTACCATCATGGCCCTGAATATGTACGACGATATGGCCAGAAGGGGGGCCAGGCTTGATCACGAAGCCATGGGAAAACTACTGGGCATCCCCATCGTTCCTACCGTAGCTTCGCGCGGAAGGGGTATCAGGAATCTGTTCGACAAGATCATTGAGGTATATTCCGACGAAGACCCGGTGGTGAGACATGTTCACATAAATTACGGTCAGGAAGTGGAAGCCTCCCTGGAAAAGATCCAGAATAAAATATGGGAAAACAAGAATCTGACCGACAAGGTTTCCTCCCGGTTTTATGCCATTAAGCTGCTTGAAAACGACCGGTCGGTATTCATTACCCTTACTCCCTTTCCGAATTATCAGGAAATTAGAAAAACTGCCGTTGATGAAATGGAACGGCTGAAAAAAATTTTCCGGGAGGATTCCGAAACCGTCATTGCCGATGCCCGCTACGGATTCATTGCCGGAGCCCTGAGGGAAACACTGCACCAGCCCCTCCTGAGCCATAACCGGATCACTGAAGGAATAGACCGTATCCTCACCCACCGGATCCTGGGGTTCCCGTTTTTCCTGCTGTTCATGTTCATCACCTTTTTCAGCACTTTCAGGCTGGGGAAGTACCCCATGCTATGGATCGACAATCTGGTTTCGCTCATTGGTAACTTCATTGACAGGCATATGGCTGCAGGCCCCCTGCACGACATGCTGATCGACGGGATCATCGGCGGGGTAGGCAGCGTGATTGTGTTCCTCCCCAACATCCTGATCCTTTTCTTTTTCATCTCATTAATGGAAGACACCGGCTATATGGCCCGGGCCGCTTTTATCATGGATAAGATCATGCACCGCATCGGTCTGCACGGTAAATCGTTCATCCCCCTCATCATGGGCTTCGGCTGCAACGTGCC
>DQWH01000042.1 GCA_011042635.1 Bacteroidota bacterium
AGGTTCAATGTAAATTTCTCAAAAATTCGTTCCGGGCTATTGCATTCATGTTTTTTTTATTTGCATAAATGTGCAAAGGGTCAGGAATGGAAAAAATATTCACGCGGAGACTTGCCGAAATACTCTTTAAAACGGCGTGTGAAATAGGCTGCACTGGAAAAACCGGTTTGATAGGCTGCTTCTGAAATATTGCATTTCCCCTCGGAGATCAGCCTGGCGGCTTCCCTGAGCCTGACCGAACGGATAAATTCGGTAGTTGAACAATCGGTCAGATTTTTCAGTTTCAGATGAAGCAAGGAACGGCTGATCCCCATTTCTTTAATAATAAACGATACATCCAGGGTAGACTTATCAATGTTTTGCCTGATGATCCGGGTGAGATCCTCAATAAATTTGCAATCGGCATCGGAATGGGCAACCTCCGTTGGAGGCATGAGTGCATCCTTCTTCAACTGGTCAATCAGATGCCTCCGGGTGGAAAGGATATTCTGGATAATCTGTTCCAGGATATGTGGGTAAAAGGGCTTCTCGATGTAATAATCGGCGCCGGTCCGCAATCCCCGGTATCTTTCTTCCACCCCTCCTTTGGCCGTCAGAAGGATGATCGGAATATGCGAGGTTTCCAGCTGGGTTTTCAATCTTCAGGTAAGTTCCAGACCATCCATCCCGGGCATCATAATATCACTTATCACCAGCTCGGGTTTGATCCTGACAGTTTGTTTCAAACCCTCATTCCCGTCGAATGCCACATGCAGGTGGTACTTTTCACTGAAATGTTCCTGTATGAATTCGATCAGTTCCCGGTTGTCATCAATCACAAGCACAGAGGGCTTGCCTGTGGGCAGGGTGGCGCCTGCCGGCTGTTTATTGAAGTCAGGATCCACATCGATATATTTTTCCGTCGAGGAAATAAACTGTTCGCTGCCCGTATACTTCTCTTCCCTGGTATAATGGTTCTCCGAAACCGGCAGGCGAACAGTGAACTCGGTTCCCACTCCCACCTTGCTGTTGACACTGATCTCTCCCCGGTGAAGGGTAACCAGGCTTTTCACAAAAGCCAGTCCGATACCCGACCCCCTGAGGGATACAGGTCGATTGTCCACCTGGAAGAAACGCTCGAAAATTTTATCTATCATGGCCGGCTCGATCCCCTGGCCGGTATCGGAAACAGCCACCAGCAGATACTGTTCTGGCTTCTTCTTCCTCGGACCTACATGAACAATCTTGAATGACAGGATTATTTTCCCTCCTTCTCCCGTAAATTTAAAAGCATTGGAAAGCAGGTTGAACAATACCTTTTCCAGCTTCTGGTGATCAAACCAGATATGTGCCGGTTGTTCGGGCTTCTCCAGAATGAACTGAATATTTTTCGATTCCGCCACCGGCATGAAAGAATCTCTGATTTCCTCTGCAAAGGCATAAATATCCCCACGGGAAACACTCAGGTGCTCCTTTCCGTTCTCGATCTTTCTGAACTCGAGAAGCTGATTGATCAGGGTAAGCAGTCTTTTCACATTCCTTTCCACACCCGCCAGTTTCTTCCTGAGGGCCGGACTGAGGTGATCCTGATGCATGATACTGTACAGGGGAGCCATGATCATAGTCAGCGGAGTGCGCAGCTCATGTGACACATTGGTAAAGAACTCGATCTTCATCTGGTTCATTTCTGCGGCATACTTCCGCTCTTTTCTTTCAATTTCAACCAGGGCCTTTGATTTCTGGATCCTGGTACTGATCAGATAAATACCTGCCAGAATCGCTCCCACCAGAATGAAATAGATCAGAAATGCCCAGTAGGTAAGCCAGAAAGGCGGCCTGATGGTAATTTTCAACAGCTTTTCGGGATTTTCCCAGTCGGATGTGGTTTTGGAAGCCATCACATGCAAATAATATTCCCCGGGCTTCAGATTGGTATAGGTAGCAAACCGCCGGTTGCCCACATAATTCCAGGAATCTTCGAAGTTCTCCAGGTAATAGGCATACTGGCATCTTCCGCGATAGGCATAGTTGAAGGCCGTATATTCTATGGTAAATACATTTTCCTTGTAACGCAACTCCACTTCCGATACCCGGTTGATGGATTTTTTCAGCGGCGAATCCTTACCGGGCTTTACCGGCTGGTTGAACAGCTGCATGCCGGTGAATACTACCTCCAGGGCCGGGTCGTCGCGCCGGTTTACCGTTTCATTAAAAGAAACCATTCCGTTATTCCCTCCGAAATAAACCGTTCCCCGTGAATCCTTGAAGGAAGCACGGTAATTGAACTGATTGAACGGAATGCCTGAATTGTTGTCAAACAGCTTATATACACGGGTTTCTGGATTGAATTTCACCAGTCCCCGGCCGCTGCTGGCCCAGAACCATTGATCCACACTTTCTTCCAGACTGAATATCCAGGAAACAGGAAAACCGGAATCGCTGTTGAAATACACCACGGTATCGGCTTTCTCATCGTAATAACATAATCCTTCATAGCTGTCACCTATCCATACCCTGTTTCTCGAATCTTTTTTGATGAAATTGATCCCTTTAAAATACGGTATCCGGTCAAATGCCACCAGGGTGTCTGCTTCAAGGTCATAATAATATACCATAGGCCGGGATGAAAACCAGATCCGGTTTTCGGTCTTGCACATCGACTCGATCAGAATGCCGTTAAAAACCTCATCATAAAAACGCGACAGTTTCCCCGTGTTCAGATCATACACCCCCACCCCGGCAGTGGTTCCGATCAGTATGGAATCATTGTGCCTGAGAAAACAGTATACATTGTTAGAGGGTAACTGCGGATGGGTCTCCGTGTTAATGTATTCGAACCGTTCGGTGCGGATATTCATGATATTAATGCCGCCCGTATACGTGGCAATCCATAACCGCTCGGGGGTTTCAAATAACAGGTCGTGCAGGTTATTGAAACTCAAACTGTTCCTTCCGCTACGGTGCCGGTATTTCCTGATTACCCCGTTGGAGACGTCCAGCATGTTCAGCCCCAGATCTTCCAGTCCGATCCATAAATTCCCGTTCACGTCTTCCTCAAAGCAGCTCACCACATTGCCCCCCAGATAATGCTGTCCGGTTCCGGCCCGCCAGGTGGTAAAAAATTCCTCTTCCGCACTCCATAGATTAATCCCTCCCATATAGGTTCCGAGCCATACATTTCCGTCCCTGTCACAAAAAGCCGAGTAAATGGGATTGGTGTTCAGGCCTTCGGGATTGGTCAGATTATACTGACTGTAAGAAAAAGATTCGCTCACGGGCGACCAAACACACAAACCGTCCTCCGTACCGATCCATATCCTGCCCGTCTGGTCCTCGGTCATACAGTGCGTCAGGTTATGCAGCAACGATTGCCCCTCCCCGGAATCCTCGTTGAAATAGGAAACCTGTCCGTTAACCAGGTTCATCCGGCACAACCCTTCGGACGATGTTCCCATCCAGGCATGGTCATACCCGTCCAGATAAAAAATGTTCATATATTCCCCGATCAGCATCTCGGGCATTCTGAAACGGTTTAGCACCTTATGCGGACGATCTATCACCCATATTTCTTCCAGGCCGGTAACCAGCACCTGTTTCCCGTTGCGTTCTTTCACATGATATACGGGAATTCCGTTCCCGGATAATTCCTGGAACGGTTCTTTCTCATGCAACTCCAGCACCTTATTATCGGTCAGGTCAAGGTAATACAACCGGCTTTCCCTTATGAACCAGAACCCACCCTGTTCAGAATACTCCATTGCCTGAAAAGGTCCCAGGTCGTTCAGCAGATTGAACGACCGGTAACATTCATAATCGAAATCAAAATAAAAATATTCCCCTTCAATGGAACGGCATACCAGCAGGGTATCGTTATACAGGGCAATCTCACCGGCCATCAACTCCACAGGCTGACCAGCATCATCGTAAGCGGGAAACTCCCTGAATTCCGTACCGTCGAACCGGCACACCGATACCCGGGTGGCCAGCCAGATAAAACCATACGGATCCTGAGTGATGCTTTTGACATAGGACGAAGGCAATCCATCCTCATTGGTATAATGCATGAACTTGAACTCGTTGCCATTCGGCTGGGCACCCAGCATACACGAACCCACTAAAGCCAGGAAGAGGATCAGGAAACTCCGACGTTTTTCCCTGCGAAACATCATCTGCATCCGTACATTTAATCGTGAAATTAACAAATTAAGCCTTTATAAATGGTAAAATTTGTCACATATGTTCAAAATACTAATAATTTCTCCATGGCTGAACAAAGGCAATTCCCACCCCGGGCAATACCGGAAGCGAAATGCGAGGCAGACGTGTACGTTCCGCAAGGGCATCGGCATGTATGTACAGTGCCGGGATCACCCCGAGGATGATCAGGTTTTACACCGCCGGTGTGAAGTGAAAAGGCATCTGACCGCAAAACGATCAGCATGTGAAAAGATTGCCTCCATTTCCTTGAAAACATTCTTTAAAACATACAAAAATCACCCCGGGTAAACACAGAAGGATGGCACCCGTATTTCCGGATGCATTTGGCCGAGCCCGGTAAAAATAACTCAGAAACCTCAGAGAACCACCGTGGGTAGAGCACCCCGGCAGAAGCTCCGGCATGCAGGATAGTGCCTGCCCCGCATACCGGCAGGGCAGGCACTATCCGCTTACCTGTTCCCCCTGATAGGATACGGCGGGCGCCCGGGTTTTCGTGGCGGGGTTTTCTCCAACTCTTCCATCACCACCTCAATGGCTTTTTCCAGCTGGGGGTCTTTCCCCTGAATAACCTCGGCCGGCCACATGGTCACCTCGATATCGGGAGGTACACCCTCATTCTCCACGATCCATCCATCCTCCGTCCAGATAGCCACATTGGGAGCGGTAACATATCCCCCGTCCATCAGTACGGGATACCCCAGGGTGCCTACCAGTCCGCCCCAGGTGCGTTTGCCCACCAGCTTGCCCAGGCCGAATTTTCTCCACATGAAAGGCAGCATATCACCGCCCGATCCGGCATTCTCGTCGATAATCATCACCTTGGGCCCCTGAATGGAGGCGCTGGGGGTTTTCAGGTCGGCTCCGTAGCGCATATTCCAGTAGCTCTGATACTGCCTGCGAAGAATGTCGATGTAGTAATCGGCAATGAGCCCTCCCCCGTTGAACCGTTCATCCACAATAATGGCATCCTTGTTCGACTGCGGAAAGAAATACCTTTTGAAATATGTATGGCCCAGAGCAGCCGTATTGGGTACGTATACATAAGCCACCCGTCCTCCGGTGGCCTCATGCACTTTACGGATATTCCCTTCCACCCAGTCGCGGTTTCGCAGGGCATATTCACTCTCTACAGGAACCACTTTAACCACCCGCGATCCTTCCATGGCGGGCCGGGGCCCAATGGTCAGTTCCACAATCTTCCCTGCGGTATTCTCGAAGAGGCTGTACAGGTTCTGATCGGTAGTCAGTTCCACTCCATTCACCGCCAACAGGTAATCCCCCTCCTTTACCTGAATACCGGGTTCGGTCAGGGGAGCCCTCAGGTCGGGGTTCCAGTTCAGTCCTCCATAGATCTTTTTAAACCGGTAGCGGCCGTTCACCGTTTCGTAATCTGCTCCCAGCAATCCTCCCCCTACCCTTCCGGGCTGGTGCAGGTAATCACCGCCTCCAACGCGATGGTGACCCACTCCCAGCTCACTGCACATCCACTGGATCAACCGGTTCAGATCTCCCCGGCAGGAGAGGTGGGGAAGAAAAGCCCCGTATTTTTCTTTCATTGCAGGCCAGTCGGCTCCGTGCATCCCGGGATCATAAAAATAATCGCGGTTGATGCGCCAGGCCTCATCAAAAATCTGTTTCCATTCGGCCACAGGATCGATCTTCACTTCCACATCGCCTGTTTTCAGTTTGTGCTCGGCCAGTTTCTGGGGACCCGTCGATCCCACTATGGCCAGGGAACCGTTGCTGAAACACAGGATCTTTTTATGATCGGCGGAAATTTCATACGATGAAACTCCAGAGAGAAGGGTTTCCTTTTTCTTCTCATTCAGGTCATACTTATGCAGGCTTCCTCCTCCACGCCCCGACGGATCGGCATATTCCAGGTAATAGATCATTCCTTCGTCGCCCACCTGCAGGCTGGACAGATAACCGGCTTCCACCGGAAAGGAAACGATCCGTTCCTGGATCCCGTCCAGGTCAATCCGGAAGCCTTCGTCCTTCACCTCCGGTTCTTTCTTCTTTGCCTTTTTCTTTTTAGCCTCTGTTCCCCCTGCTTCCGGCTTTTCCTCAGCAGGTTTCTCTTCATCACTCTCACGGAAAAGGGGCGAAGGAATGTCCTCGCGAAGGGTAACCAGGTAAATATTGTTCCGCATCTCCATATCGGCACTCGACTGGGCAAACCAGTGCCGCACCGGACCCGCATCGGTCGAGCTGAAAAAGTACATGTACTTCCCTCCCGGGTCAAATACCGGATCGCTCACATTGCTCAATCCGTCGGTCACGGCATACGACCGGTCTTCTTCAATATTGTACAGGTATACCACCTGCATATAGGCCAGGGTATTCAAGGTGTAGGCAAGCCATCTGGAATCGGGCGACCAGGTTCCGGTCCGTTCTCCGAAAGCCCCCGGTGCATAAATGGGCTCGGTGGCTATCCGCCGGATCTTCCCTTCGTCGAGATGGATCATATACAGGTTTCTCCCGTTATCGCTGAAAGTGATCTTCCTGCTGTCGGGCGACCAGTAACCCATCTGGTAAAAACCTGTTCCGTTCAGGGCAAATTTTCTGGTCTCTCCCTTGCCATCAGTCGGCATCACATGCAGGGCGTATTCTCCCGAAGCATCTGAAAAGCAAGCTATGTAACGGCCGTCGGGCGACCACAGGGGGTCTCTTTCATGGCTTCCCGGGGTCAGGGTCAGGTTCCGGGGATCGCCCTTTTCGGCTGGAAGAGTCACAATCTCACCCCGGAACTCAACCACGGCACGCGCTCCCGACGGCGAAACCGCCGCATCCCGGATGTACTTTTCTCCTTTCACATACCGGGGCCTCAGCTCCTGCAGATCGGTGGCCACACCGATTGTAAGCTTTTCTGATTCGCGGGAAGACAGATCAAAGAGGTGAAGGCTACCGGCCTGCTCAAAAGCTATAATTCCCTTTCCCAGGGAAACATTCAATACCGGGAAATCATCAAACCATGTAAGCTGTTCAATTTCACCAGTTTGTGTATCATATGCAAACAAATTGAACTCGCCGTTCCTGTCGGAACGGAAATAGATGGTATTCCCTTCCCACATGGGGTCGGTATCGTTGCAGCGGCCTTCCGGCTGGGGAATGACCTTTACGGAATGGACGCCGAACGAATAGATCCAGA
>DQWH01000141.1 GCA_011042635.1 Bacteroidota bacterium
ATCACGTAGGTATGCGGGATATTCTTTCCTCTGAACATAAACAAACGGTTTTGTTTCGGGAGCAAACATAGTGAAAATTTGTTTAGAAGTCGGGGCAACCAATCGGTCGCCCCCACGCAATTATTGGTAACACATCATCTGTTTCCGGTTTTCCCGGACTCCGTATTCCTCTGTATATCTTCAAACATGATTTACCTATATTATGTAAATTTGTACCGGTATTTTTTCCGTACATTTGAATAGGGCCGGTGCGGGATTGTTACCCTAAGAAAACAGCTTTACAACCGTTATGGAAAAGGAAAACCAGCGTTCCGAGATCCGCGGCCTGTACCGCCGCCTTCTGAGAGCCGCGCGGCACCGCATGACAGAAAACGACCTGGAACTGCTGAGGAAAGCCTTCGGGGTGGCTGACAGGGTATGTAGGCTGCTGAAAGAGGAGGAGACGGAAACCGACCTGATCAGGGTGCTGAACATCGCCCTGATCCTGGTAAATGAATTCGGTATGGGCATGGTTTCCGCCACCTCGGCCCTGCTGCTGTTTTCCCACCTCGATCCCTCAGTGAACAAAATATACCTGAAAAAGGAGTTCGGTCAGCAGGTGCAGCTCATTGTCGACGGACTGTCGAAAATCGCCTCCATCGATACCCGCAAAACCTTTTCCCAGCCGGAAAACCTCCGGAAACTGGTGCTGAACCTGGCTGCCGATATCCGGGTGATCCTGATCAAGATCGCCGAACGGCTGTACGACATGCGGAACCTGCCACAGCTGCCTCTCGACCGCCAACTTATGGTGGCTTTCGAAGCTTTTTATATCTATTCTCCCCTGGCGCACCGCCTGGGACTCTACCCGGTCAAGACCGAGATGGAAGACCGCTACCTGCTGTTTACCGAACCGCGAACATTTGCCGCCATAGAAAAGAAGATCAGGGAATCGGCCTTGGAAAGGGAACAGTACATAGCCGAGTTTGTGAAACCCCTCAGAGCCCGGCTGAGAAAGGAAAACTTCAAGTTCCGCATCCTGGGCCGTACAAAATCGGTTTTTTCCATCTGGTCGAAAATGCAACGCCAGGGGGTGGATTTCGACGAGGTGTACGACCTGTTCGCCATCCGTATTATCCTGGAAACCCGCCCCGAGCAGGAGAAAGCTGACTGCTGGCACGTGTATTCGGTGGTGACCGATTTTTACCAGCCTAACCCCCAGCGGCTGCGCGACTGGATATCCATTCCCAAATCGAACGGGTACGAATCGCTGCACACTACCGTGGTGGGGCCTGGAGGCAAATGGGTGGAGGTGCAGATCCGGACCGAACGCATGGACGAGCTGGCTGAGAAAGGAGTGGCGGCCCACTGGAAATACAAGGAAGGAGGCCGTGAAAAAGACATGGATGCCTGGCTGGTGCAGATGCGTGAGATGCTGGAATCGTCGCCGGCAGAAACCGCCGATTATGCCGAAGAGCTGATCCGGAACCTCTATACCGACGAAGTGTTCGTTTTTACACCAAAAGGGGAACTCAAACGACTGCGTTCGGGTTCCACGGTGCTCGATTTTGCCTACGATATCCATACCGATATCGGGTACCACTGCGTGGGCGCCCGGGTGAATCGGAAGAATGTGCCCCTGAAGTATGAGCTGGTGAACGGCGACGAGGTGCATATTCTTACCTCGAACAGCCAGAAACCAAAGCCCGACTGGCTGAATATGGTGGTGACCACTAAGGCAAGGAACAAGATCAGGCAGGCCCTGAATGAGGAGAAATTCAAAGCGGCGGAAGCCGGAAAGGAAATGCTGCAGCGCCGTTTCAGGAACTGGAAGATCCCCTATAACGATGAGAACATCAAAAAGCTGCTGGCCCGTTTTAAGCTGAAAACGGCACAGGACCTGTATGCCCTGATCTTCCAGGAAAAGATCGATCTGGCCGAGGTCAAGGAGCTGTTTATGCAGCAGCCCGAACCTGAAAAAGCGCCGGCACCTTCAAAAACGCCGGAACCGGAGGAAAAACAGCCACCCGTCACCCGGCTGATGGAAGGCGAGGATTTTCTGCTGGTGGATGATAATGTGGACGGATTGAAATACCAGCTGGCCCGGTGCTGCAACCCCATTTTCGGGGACGAGATCTTTGGATTCGTTACTGTGAACGAGGGGATCAAGATACACCGCCTGAACTGCCCCAATGCCGCCGAAATGATCAGAAGGTATGGCTACCGGGTGGTAAAGGCTTCATGGAAGAAAAATTACGAAAGCAGCTCGTTCCAGACGGTGGTGCGGGTAACCGGCGTGGATGAGCTGGGTATGGTCAACAGACTGTCGGAAGTGTTGTCAAAAGACCTGAAGGTGAACATGCGGTCGATCAGTGTGGAGTCGAAAGACGGGTTCTTTGAGGGAATCATTACCCTGTTTGTTACCAGCAAATCGCATCTGGAAGGGGTGCTCCACCGGCTGATGAGAGTGAAAGGCGTGCAGCGGGCCGTTAGAGTGGATGAATTCGATGCCCGGAAGTCGTGAAAAAGGGGAGGAATGGGTTTATTTGACCTTTTCCACACCTACGGCGGCAGGTCCTTTTTGTCCCTGTTCGATTCTGAAGGTGACTTTATCTCCTTCGCGAATGTCTTCCAGCAATTCGTTCATATGCACAAAAACACTCTGTCCGTTCTCCTGGTCCCTGATGAACCCAAAGCCTTTTGAATGATTGAAAAAGGTTACCGTTCCCTGTCTGATGAGATCGGGTTCCTGGGACGTGTCGTTTTTCGGTACACTGACTTCGATTTCTTCCGGATCGATCTCGTTTTTTTTGTCCGGGTCGGGCGGGGTGGAAGTGATCTGCCCTTTCTCGTCCACGTAAGCAATCATGTCCTCCAGGCTGCTCTTCTTTTCCTGTTCCTTGCGCTCCTTTCTTTTTTTCTCTTTCAGGTTGCGTTTCTTTTCCTTTTTGTTTCGTACTTCCCTTTTCTGAAATGATTCCCTTGATCTTCCCATACTATATTTAACGTTTGATGATTATTTTGCTTCTTGCAGTCTGGCCATGGCTTCGGCAAACCGCCGGCCCAGGTCGATGTATCCTTCGCTGTTGTAATGATACGGGTCGGAATACCCGTAATTTTTTGTTTCCCTCACAATGGCGGCCCGGGCATCGGTCCGGACGTATTTTTCTTCAGCATATTGTACCAGCTCTCCGTGGCGCCATACCTTTCCTCCGGGTACCAGCCCAGAGTCGGATATCTTGCCCACCACCACCGGCAGGTCGTCGGTGAGGAAAGCAGCTCTGATCAGGTCCATTAAGCGGGTGAGGTGTGCGTGGTAGCGGGAGGCGACCTCCTCGGTGAAGGCGGCATCGCTTTCTCCCTGCATCCAGAATATCCCACAGGGCAACAGTTTGTCCTTTACCCCGTTTCCATCAATATCGTTTGTGACCAGGGCATTACTTACCGTAGCCAGGAAATGGTCGTATTGGTTAATGCCTCCGGCACCGCCGAAATCGGGTTCCCAGCAGCCGTAACCCGCGGCTCCGGAACTGTCGATAGAGGTGCCTCCCCGGGAATATTTCACCAGGGCGATCTTTTCACCGGGATACAGTTCCTGCAGGCGGGCTGCCAGCGACAGCTCCACTCCGAAACGGTCGGAATACCGGTTTACCTTCCCGTCGGAAACGAAGCCGGCGCCGTGGCCGGGCTGCAGCGGTGCCCAGATGCCCGCTCCTCCACCCGGAACACCGTCGGGGGTCGAGTTACCGTGAAAGATCCAGCAGTTTTCAAATACCCGGTTCAGGGAATCGGGCAGGTCACTAGTATATCCGTAACCGTCCATATTCGACTGGCCGCCAAGATAATACAGGCGGATGTTTTCTGCCGGTTGTCCCTGCGAGGAAGCAGGGAAGGGGACAGAAAGCAGGATACCCAGGAGGCCGAACAGAACATGCCTTTTCATGGTGTGCATTTTTCGATTCTAAAAATAACAGGTTTATATTACAAATTTACGATTATTTCCTCCTTTTTCGCGATTTTTATATCTTGTTATGCTCCTAAATGAAAACCGGAGGGCGGCCGAACCTTTGTTCCGGCGGTTCAACCCCTTCCATAACGAACGCATGATATGGAAAAGATAAAACTGGGCTGCCTGGGTGTTTCCGGACACCTGATCAAACGCATAGTGGTTCCTTTAAAGCATCTGGAACAGGTGTCATTTATGGCAATAGCTTCCCGTTCACGGAAAAAGGCCGCAGCTTTTGCCGCCGGGTGGGGTATCCCCCGGGCATACGGCTCCTATGAGGACCTGCTGAACGACCGGGAGATCGATGCCGTATACATTTCCCTGCCCAACCACCTGCATGCCGAATGGATACGGAAAGCGGCCGATGCAGGGAAACATATCCTTTGCGAAAAACCCCTGGCCATGCATGCTGCTGAAGCGGAAGAGGCAGCCGCTTATGCCGAAAAGAAAGGGGTAAAACTTATGGAAGGCTTTATGTACCGCTTCCAACCCATGTGGCTGCGGGCCCGGGAACTGGTGAATATCCGTGAGATTGGCAACGTGCGGGCTGTCCATACTCATTTCAGTTACCACAATCCCGACCCGGGAAACATCCGGAACAAACCGGAATACGGAGGCGGCGCCCTGATGGATATCGGCTGCTATGCCATATCGGTTCCCCGTTTTATTCTGGGAAAAGAACCCGTAAGGCTGGTGGCTCATGTGGAAAGACACCCTGAATTCGGAACCGATATGCATACTTCAGCCATTATGGATTTTGGGGATTCCCGCGCCACGTTTACCGTTTCGACCCTGATGCAGCCCCGGCAGGAAGTTCAAATCATCGGAGAATCGGGAGAAATCACCGTACACCAGCCTTTCAATACCTGGACCGACGTGCCGGCCCGGCTTACGGTGAAAAACAGCCTGGGGATCCGTGAACTGACTTTCGGACCTTATGATCAGTACGGATTGATGTTCGAAGCGTTTGCCGAAGCCGTGCTCAACGATTTACCCGTTCCCACCCCCGTAAGCGACGCCATTAATAACATGAAGGTGATCGATGCGGTACGGGCTTCGGAAGAAAGCGGGGGATGGGTTAGAAGGGAAGGATAGATGAACGGGGAACTATGAAGGATGAAAGAGGTTAAAAGATTTTTTTGAGATTTTCTTTTACCGTTTGGAAAATGTCATATATCTTTGTTCGGCATTTAACGAACAAGAATGACTGAAACGGAAGTTATTACTGAAAAGCAAAGGAAAATAGCCCGGTACGCCAAAGCCATGGCGCATCCCATCCGGGTGTATGTGCTGGAACTGCTTGCCAGCCAGAGTTGCTGTTACAGCGGCGACCTGTCGGAACACCTGCCGGTGGCGAAATCGACCCTCTCGCAGCATTTGAAGGAACTGAAAGATGCCGGCCTGATCCAGGGAGAGATCGAGGCACCGCGGATCAGGTATTGCCTGAACCGGAAAAACTGGAACGAAGCCCGGAAGCTTCTGAAAATATTTTTGGACGAGTAAAAATTTTTCGTCCCGATGTTCGATATTTTACGAAATACGAAATATGAAAACATACCATAATGAATTATACCCCTTTGATTTATGGAAGAATTAGTGAGTAACTTATTGGCCGATAATTCATTGCCTTTCCTGACGGCATTCCTGCTCGGGCTGATGACCGCCGTCAGTCCCTGCCCGCTTGCTACGAACATTACGGCCATCGGTTTTATCAGCCGGGATGTGGAAGATCAGAAAAAGGTATTCCGTAACGGGCTCGTATATACCCTGGGCAGGGCCCTGTCATATACCCTGCTGGCGGTGATTATTTTTATCGGTGCAGATCAGTTCAGGATATCGGGCTGGTTTCAGCAACACGGAGAAAAGATTATCGGCCCGCTGTTGATCCTGATCGGTCTGCTTATGCTCGATGTGCTGAAGATCAAACTGCCTGGTAGCGGGTCTGTTACCAGCCGTTTTCAGAAGAACTGGGCCGGCGGTTTCTGGGAAGTTCTGCTGCTGGGGATGGTGTTTGCCCTGGCATTCTGTCCGTACAGCGGAGTGCTGTATTTCGGGATGCTGATTCCCATGACCATCAGCAGTGCATCAGGGTTGTATCTTCCCGTGGTTTTTGCCCTGGCTACAGGCATACCGGTTATTGTTTTTGCCTGGCTGCTGGCCTATACCGTATCGGGTGTGGGCAAACTGTACCACCGCCTGAAGACCTTTGAGGTATGGTTCCGCAGGGTGGTTTCATTGATTTTTGTCGGGGTGGGTATTTATTATGTGGTGATTATTTATTTCTGATCAGAAATAAAGTAAAATGCAGTTAATTAAAGAAATAAGGAGTTAAACTGGCTTAAAATAATTTACAGATATGGAATGGAGAAAAGAAATTAAGATACTGATGTGGATCATCGTGGTATTTGTATTCGCCTTTTTCATGCCGCTGGAAAGCAACCGCTTCAAGGAGGCCATCATGGCCATGTTCGACCTGACGAAATGGTATGCGAGGGAGCACGTGATCCTGTGTTTGTTGCCTGCCTTCTTCATTGCCGGGGTTATTTCGGTGTTTGTCAGCCAGGGGGCGGTTATGAAATATTTCGGAGCAAAAGCAAAAAAATGGGTGGCCTATACGGTGGCCTCTGTATCGGGGACCATTCTTGCCGTGTGCAGTTGCACCATTCTGCCCCTGTTTTCAAGCATACACAAACGGGGCGCCGGACTGGGTCCGGCCATTGCCTTTCTGTATTCCGGCCCGGCCATCAATATCCTGGCTATTATTCTTACGGCCCGTATTCTGGGCTTTGAAATGGGGGTGGCCCGTATTATCGGGGCGGTGGTTTTTGCCATTGTGATCGGATCGGCCATGTCGCTCATTTACCGGAAAGAAGAAAAAGCCAAAAGGGAAGAGCAGATGAATTTCCCCGATATGCCCGAAAAAAGGCCCGTATGGCATACGGCCCTGCACTTCTTCACCCTGGTGTTGATCCTGGTGTTTGCCAACTGGGGCAGGCCCGGTAACGATGTGACAGGCGGTACATGGTACTGGCTGTGGGCCAATAAATGGTATATCACCTCCGCTTTTGCCCTGGTTCTGGTTTTTTCATTGATCTTCATCCTGAAGCTGAAATGGCAGCATGTGGTCCTGGCCGGCATGGTGACCGCAGCATCGGCTTTATTGAGTACATCCCCACTGATCCCGATGGTGGTAGGCATTGCCGGCCTCAGCATCATTACCCTGCTCGATAAACGGGAGCCTGAGAACAGGGAATGGACCCTTTCGTCATGGGATTTCGCCAAACAGATCATGCCCCTGTTGGCCGCCGGGGTACTGGTCGCCGGATTTCTTCTCGGG
>DQWH01000035.1 GCA_011042635.1 Bacteroidota bacterium
GAATACCTTTACCCGCAGGGAATGGGGAACAGGACGGGAAGATCCTGCCCTGTTTGATCTGCACACCCTCGACACCGACCAGTGGTGCCGGAATATGCAGGCTGCGGGCATGAATAGGGTCATTTTTACCGCCAAGCACCACGACGGATTCTGCCTGTGGCAGAGCCGGTATACACGGCATGGGGTGATGTCATCACCCTACCGCAACGGAAAGGGAGATGTGTTGAAGGAATTGTCGGCTTCCTGCCGTAAATACGGAATCAAACTGGGGATCTATCTTTCTCCGGCCGATCTCTACCAGATGGAAAGTCCCGGCGGCCTGTACGGGAACCTGAGTGAATATACTTTAAGGCAGATACCCCGGCCTGTGGAAGGGCGCCCTTTTGAGAACAAAACGACCTTTCGTTTTGTGGTGGACGATTACAATGAGTACTACCTGAACCAGCTGTTCGAACTGCTTACGGAATACGGTCCCATACACGAAGTATGGCTTGACGGGGCCCATCCCGGGAAGAAAGGGGGACAAAAATACACTTTCCGGGCGTGGGAGGCACTGATCCGCACCCTGGTTCCCCAGGCCGTGATATTCGGCAGGCAGGATATCCGCTGGTGCGGAAATGAAGCGGGCCGTACCCGCGAAAGTGAATGGAATGTGATACCCTATTCCACCGATCCTACCCGGCTAGACCGGTTCGAAGACATCACGGCCGATTCCGTAGGATACAGGAAACAGTTGCTGCAGGCTCGTTTCCTGCATTACCAGCCCGCAGAGACGAATACCTCCATCCGCGACGGCTGGTTTTACCGCGACGATACCGCCCAGCGGGTGCGGACAGCGGAAGAGGTGTTCGATATTTACGAAAGGGCGGTGGGGGGCAATTCCATCTTCCTGCTGAATATTCCTCCCAACCGGCAGGGACGGTTCTCCGGCCGGGATGTGGCCGTGCTGGAAACGGTAGGCAAACGTATCAGGGAAACCTACGGAAAAAACCTTCTGGAAGGAGCCCGGGGTCCCCGGGAGATTCTTGACGGGGATCTCAGCACCCGGGTGTTGGCAAAAGCGGCAAACCGTCAACTGGTGATTACCACACCTGAGCCGGTTACCATTAACCGATTTGTGATACAGGAGTCGGTGACTACCCACAGTGAACGGATCGAAGCCCATGCCCTGGATGCGTGGGTAAACGGTGAATGGAAGGAAATAGCTGCAGGAATCAATGTGGGGTATAAACGCATTCTGCGGTTCCGTCCCGTCACCTCGAACAGATTCAGGATACGCATTCTTCAAAGCCGTCTTGAGCCGGCCATTTCGGAAGTATCAGCCCACTTCGACAAACTTTCTGACGGTCTTCCTTCCGAATGAGCCATCCTTTCCCATTACTTTCATAATCGCCATTCTTTTCTTACCTTCAAACCCGACAATTCATTAAAAATTCATACCATCATGTCTCAACAACATTCACGCAGACAGTTCCTTTTCAGAAGCTTGGGGTTGGGTGCAGGGGCGCTCATGATCCCCTCGGTGAACCTCCTGGCCCGCCAGAGGGGGCAGGGGCAGGGCATCATCCCGCTCATAATCACCAGTCATTCCAATGAAACCGGCCGGAAAGCCATGGAAGCCGGCTGGGATATACTGCAAGGGGGCGGCTCCGCTATTGACGCAGTGGAAAAGGCTGCAAATATCATTGAGGTCGATCCTGAAGATACCAGCGTGGGTTACGGAGGCCTGCCCAATGAAAAAGGGGTTGTGCAGCTTGATGCTTCCGTGATGGACGGGAAAACCTACAATGCCGGGGCGGTTGCCTGCCTGGAGAACATTAAAACCCCTTCTTCCGTGGCCCGCTTAGTGATGGAACGTACCGATCATGTCCTGCTGGTGGGGCAGGGAGCCCTGGAATTTGCCCGTGCCTGGGGATTCACCGAAGAAAACCTCCTTACCGAAAAAGCCCGGAAAATCTGGCTCCGTTGGAAAGAAAACCTCAGCGACCAGGATGACTGGGGAGCTCCTGAACATTTAATCCAGTTAGAGAAGGAAGAAGCATACTGGCGTGATTTCCCCGACATGGAACATCATTATGGCACTACCAATGTGCTGGCTGTGGATGCCGACGGGAATGTGGCAGGTATCACCACCACCAGCGGCCTGAGCTTTAAGCTGCCTGGCCGGGTGGGTGATTCACCCATCATCGGGGCCGGTTTATATGTAGACAATGAAGTGGGAGCCGCCGGAGCTACAGGCCGGGGCGAAGATGTGATCAAATCCTGTGCTTCCTATTTCATGGTCATGAGAATGAGTGAAGGAAGATCTCCCCAGCAGGCTTGCGAGGATGCCCTCCAGATGATCATCCGCAAGTACCGCAAGGTGAATCCCGGCTTCTTCCCTTCGGAAAAATTTGTAGCCATCAATAAACAGGGTGAAGTGGGCTGTGCCATGATGAAAGGCACCAGAACACCGCTGATGTCTGTTATGAATGAAAAAGGTTACAGTAAGTACGAGGGAACCATCGCTATATCCTGAATGGCGGTGTAACTGATGCACCCGGCATAATAACCTGTACCATGAAAAAAATACTGATCCTGGCAGCTGCTGCATGCTGTTTCGGAATGATGCGTGCTCAACCCGACTGGGAAAATCCTGCTGTTCTTGGCGTTAACAAGGAGCCGCCTCATGCTTCCTTTATCCCTTTTCCTGATGCAACAAAGGCTTTGCGGGGAGAAAATTCTGAACGGGTGATCTCCCTGAACGGGAAATGGAAGTTCCGGTGGTCGCCCGATCCGGATCACCGTCCGGCTGATTTCTACAGGCAGGATTTCAATACGGAGAACTGGGATGAGATCCATGTCCCGGGGAACTGGCAAACCCAGGGGTACGGCACTCCTGTTTATACCAATATTACGTATCCTTTTCGCAGAGACCCGCCCCGGGTTACCTCCGATCCTCCCCGTTTTTATACCAGCTATGCTGCCAGAAACCCTGTGGGCAGCTACCGTAGGAACTTTACTCTGTCGGCAGCCGATCTGTTGGGGAATGTTTTTATTCATTTCGAAGGGGTTGAATCGGCTATGTACCTGTGGGTGAACGGGCAGAAAGTGGGATACAGCCAGGGATCCTATACCCCCGCCGAATTCAACATTACCCCTTATGTAAAAGCAGGACAGAATAGTGTGTCGGTGGAGGTTTACCGGTGGTGCGACGGCAGCTACCTCGAGGATCAGGATATGTGGAGGTTGAGCGGGATCTTCCGTGATGTGGATCTGGTGCTTCGTCCACCGTTGTACCTGCGCGATTTTTACCTGACCACCGACCTGGACGAGGATTACCGGGATGCCCGGATGAAGCTTCAGACGGTTCTCAGGAACACTCTTGCCGTAGAAGCCGAAGGGATCAGGCTGAAAGTGTCCCTGTACCATCCTTCTGGTGAACTCGTGGATGAACATTTCCTGGAAAAGGAAAATATTCGCATCCCGGCAGGAGAGGAAAGTATGGTGATCCTTGAAAAATTGGTGGAACAACCTGCCCTCTGGACCGATGAGGAACCGAATCTGTATACCCTGGTTATCTCCGTGGAGCAGAACGGGAAAATGCTGGAAGCCATACCCTGGAAATTCGGCTTCCGAGAGGTGGAGCTAAGAAATAGGCAGCTTTACGTAAACGGGAAATCTATCAAGATCAGGGGAGTGAACCGCCACGAGCACCATCCCCGCATGGGCAGACATGTGGATTGGCAGACCATGGTAAAAGATATCGAACTGCTTAAACGGGCAAATGTAAATCTGGTGCGTACCTCCCATTACCCCAACGATCCGCGCTGGTACCGGCTCTGCGATGAATACGGGCTGTTTGTCATGGATGAGGCCAATCAGGAATCGCACGATTTCGGCACCGGCAGCCGGGTGCTGGGTGATGATCCTGTGTGGGAAGCGGCCCACGTGGACCGCGGGGTATCCATGGTAGAGCGCGACAAGAACCATACCTGCGTACTGATCTGGTCGCTGGGAAACGAAGGAGGTGCGGGCAGAGACCTGGTGGCCATGCGGAAGGCCATGGAAGAAATCGATACCACCCGGCCGTATTTTTATCATGCCGATATGCAGGTGTCCGATTTTCGTGATGCCGATTATCCCACCCCCGAAGAGCTGGCTGCCTGGGTGTGGGAAGATACCACCAAAATGCTCTTTATGCGGGAATATGCGCATGCCATGGGGAATTCCCTGGGGAACCTGAAGGAATACTGGGAAGTGATCTATGGAAACTCCCTTTACCTCGGAGGCTGCATATGGGATTTTGTCGACCAGGGCCTCATCAGAAAAATGGACGAGGAAAATATGTCGATAGAAAGCTTTCATGCCGGAACCGCCCTGCGGGAAGGGGAATTTTTTGCTTTTGGGGGTGATTTCGGTGACAGGCCCAACGACGGGGAATTCTGTATTAACGGACTGGTGGGCCCTGACAGAATTCCCCATCCACACTATTACGAGCTCCAGAAAGTGTACCAGGGGGTGTGGATGGAGCTTGCTGACCCGGAAAAACGAGAAATACGGATCGATAACAAATACTTTTTTACATCCCTCGACCGTTTCGATGCCTTTTTTATCCTGCTGGAAGAAGGAGTTGAGGTAAAGAAAGTGGCGCTTCCGGCCATTGACCTTCCTCCCGGAGAAGTAATGAGCCTTTCCCTTTCGGTGGACCCGGGGGAAATGAAGCCGGGCCTGGAATATACCGGCAGGATAGAATTTTGCCTGAAGACTGACCTGAAATGGGCTCCGGCCGGAACCCCGGTTGCCAGGGAAGAATTCCTTCTGCAGGAAAAAGACTTGTCAACTGAGGTTTCCTCTGTGGGGGAGGAGCTGAAAACAGAGGAGGGCCCGGAGGTAATACGGGTGAAAGGGAAAAACTTTTCCGTTTCATTCAGCCGGAAAACGGGGGCTGTGCTCTCTTACCAGGTCAATGACCGGGATTATCTGGGCTCTCTGCCGCTGGAGCCGTATTTCTGGAAACCCGCCAACAACAATCAGCAGAGGAATGGCTATGAACAGAGGCTCGGGGCATGGAAAGAAGCAGCAGCCTACCGCAAACCGGTTTCCTTCAGCATGGGCTCCGAAAACGGACAGGTACGGCTTGATTACCTGTTTGATCTGCCTGTGGGGAACAGCCGTCTGATGATCTCCTACCTGGTGGGAGGCAACGGTTTGATCAGGGTTCAGTTGCATTACACACCCGGAGAGGGCGAAATCCCCCTCATTCCGAAATTCGGGATGCGTCTGTCCCTGCAGGGTTCGCTTCATCAGGTGGCATGGTACGGAAGAGGTCCCCATGAGAATTACCCTGACCGGAAAAGCAGCGCTTTTCTGGGAAGGTATTCCATGAACCTGGAAGAATTCATCACCCCGTATATTTCCACCCAGGACAACGCCAACCGGTGTGATACCCGCTGGGTGGTGTTTTCGGACAGGCAGGGCAACGGCATCCGGTTCGGCGGCCTGCAGCCATTCTGTTTTCGGGCATGGCCCTATACGGAATACGATATAGAACAAACCACACATGATTACGAACTGCCCCGCCGCGACCAGATTACCGTAAATATTGACCTGTTGCTGCACGGGGTGGGAGGAAGCAACAGCTGGGGAAAACGGACCCTTGACAGGTATACCCTCAAAGGCGACCGGGAATGGTCGTACGGGTTCACTATCAGTCCGGTAAGTGTAAATCCCTGAACAGGAATATTTAACCAACTCCTTTATGCCATGATCATGAAAAAATTACTTGTTGTGCGCCTGGCATGCTTCCTTCCCGTCTTGTCATATTCCCAGCCTGACCGGCCGGCCCGTGGAAGCAGCAGGAGGAACCCCTGTTTGCCCAAGACGGTGGTCATGGCATGTTGTTCACCACCTTCGACGGGCAGCTCATGATGGTGCTGCATGCTCCCAATAATCCCGCAGCCCACCCGCGCATTTTCAAATGGAAGATACCGGTGAAACCCTGAGGGTGGTGAAGGAATTCACAGGGAAGGATGTTTGATGCAAAAGGAAGAGGTGTGCCGGTACCGGTACCTGAAGGTATTTTTGGAAATAAGTAATAAATATGGCAAATGCTGAAACATGACAGTGCTTGAAGACGGGGATCTGAAACTGCGGTCCCTCCGGCCACAGGATGCCCCAATCCTGGTCGAGCTGGCCAATAACGAAAAGATCAGCATCAATCTGAGGGATGCATTTCCCCATCCCTATACATTCAAAGATGCATTGAATTTCATTGGGATGTGTATGGAATGCAAACCGGTGAATGTGTTTGCGATTGAATGGGATGGCAAATACGTGGGGAATATCGGCATATATCCGGAGCAAGATGTATACAGGCGCTCGGGAGAAATAGGGTATTTCCTTGGAGAACCATATTGGAACAAAGGTATCATGACCCGTGCTGTAAGGCTGGCAGTGGAGTACGGCTTCGGCGAGCTCGATCTGGTCCGTATTCATACCGGAGTGTTCGAATACAATGTGGCCTCGCAAAGAGTGCTTGAAAAATGCGGGTTTGTGAAAGAAGGGGTGTCCCGGGAAGCGGTATTCAAACAGGGGAACCTGGTGGATGAGATCAGATATGCCCTGCTCAGGAAAGATGTCAGGTAAAGTGGTATGTCCGGGAAGCGCACCGGCATAATAAACAATGAAAAAGCACGGGGAACATACCGGATTCAGTATACTGCGCATGGGGGATGTGTTTGCCCCCCTGTGCTGTGGGTAAATTTGCCGCGGAAAATTCGGGATATTCCAATCCTGGCTGGCAGGTGCCCGTATTTTTAATCCGACCATGGGTGCCGGCCATCTGCTGGAAGCCCTGAAACGGTTCGGGGAGAAATGCGGACTGAATATGTCGGGACAGTTTACCCGGGCAGATATCCTGAAACTTTCAGCCTTTCCATCCGATATCTTTTTCGGGAATCTTCCCTGGGCCAGTTATACTGACCTGCCTGAAACGTACAGGACCTTTGTCAGAAAGAAGTTTGTACGTACCGGATTGGCAGATGATCCCCGCCAGCTTTTTCTGGGATGATCCCGGGTGGATATGGTAGTCCTGGTGGTAAGAAAATGTATCGCAGATTTCCTAAAACCTGCAGGAGATGCCATTGTTTTTATGTTTCTTTCCCTGTTACTGAACGAAGAAGCCAGCCGGAAATTCCATTCATACCGGGCGGGCGATACTGCTTATGTCCCGCAACGGGTAATCGATTTGCAGGGAACCGGGATTTTTAGCGGTGTTTTCACCCGCTTTGGCCTGGCGCATTTCCGGAGGGATGCGC
>DQWH01000014.1 GCA_011042635.1 Bacteroidota bacterium
GTTTTGCTCCAGTCAACAAACTTGAAGAGAGCTCCCTCATCCTTTCCATCATATTTATTTGTTAAAGTCATAAATCCATTATCAACAAGCCATCTATTAATACTAACAGCTCTTTCAAAACTAGTGAATCCATGGTCTGAAAATATCAGCAAGCGCATACTGAGAATCTTCCTGTTCATCTGGTCTGCTGCGGTAACACATCCGAACGCCTTGCTTTCCCAGGGATTTTCGGAAAAACATTCCCTCCGGCTTCTCTCGGCCACCCCCGAAGCGTTGATCATGGAAAACCTTCCGGGCAGTATCGGCTACACTACCATGGAAGCGGCCGGAAATACCTATACCCGGATCCGGTTGCCGGGTTACCTGAACAATGACCGGCCGGGTATGCCCGAACTGCCGGTTGTTCACGCCACAGTGGAGATACCTCATGAAGCAGGGCTGGAAGTGGTGATCCTGGGAATAGACTCTCTGATCATCCCGCTGACAGAAAAAGGATACCCCCACCCCATTTATCCATCACAGCCCAGCCTACGGAAGGATACCCCGCAGCCGGACAGGCCCTTTTATTTCGACAGCCTGGCATACCGGCAAAACCGTTTTACGGGAGACAACCTCATCAGGGTCGAACCCATAGGCATCATGCGGGGAAGCCGGCTGGCAAGGATTACGGTTTCTCCTTTCCGTTACCATCCGGTGAAACATCTTCTGATCGTTTATACCCGCGTAAAATTTGAGATCCGTTTTATCCATCCAAACCATACATTAACCAGGAATAAAAAGAAAAAATATTATTCCCCCTTGTTCGAGCCTCTGCTGAAAAAATCACTGAATTATGAAGCTCCGGCAGGAAAAACGGGAGAACAGCCCGTGGCAGAAACCTTCGTTATTCTGGCCGACAGCCTGTTCCGTGATGCCCTGGCTCCCCTGGTGGAATGGAAAACAAAAAAAGGGTTCCGGGTAATTGAAATGTACAAAGGAAAACCGGGAACCGGTGAAACACCTGAAGAATTCAAAACCAGCCTGAGCCAGTTGTATCATAACCCGCCCGCGGGAACCGCCCCGCCGGGATTCCTCCTCATTGTGGGCGATGTGGATCAGATCCCTTCCTCAGCCGGTACCGGCCATATTACCGACCTGTATTATGCCTGTTACGACGGCGAGGGAGATTACCTTCCCGAACTGTTTTACGGCCGTTTTTCCGCCAATACGGTAGACGAACTTATCCCCCAGATAGAGAAAACCCTGGAATACGAACAATATCTCTTCCCCGATCCCTCTTTTCTGGATGAAGCAGTCATGATCGCCGGAGTGGATAACACCTACGCTTCCCTGCACGGAAACGGTCAGATCCGTTACGGGACAAGTTATTACATCAACAGTGCCCATGGCATCACTTCCCATACCTACCTGTATCCCGAATCGGGTTCTGCATCGGAAGCCATCAAATCGCACCTCAGAAACGGCGTGGGCTTTGTCAATTATACCGGGCACGGGCAGTACGACCGGTGGGAGAATCCCGTATTCAGTATATCCGATATCCCCTCTCTGACCAATACACACCGCTTCCCCCTGATAATCGGGAACGGATGCGCCACCAACCGGATGGAACATTACGCCTGCCTGGGGGAAGCCCTTCTTCGTGCCCCGGGAAAAGGAGCCCTGGGATACATCGGTTGCAGCAACGATTCATACTGGGACGAGGACTATTACTGGGCCGTGGGGGTGGGTAACATTGTATCCCATCCCCTGTATGAAGAAACCGGCCCGGGCATGTACGACAAGGTTTTCCATGAAGGAAACGAATCGGAAAATTCCTGGGCGCCCGCACAGGGACAGATGGTATTTGCCGGGAATATGGCCGTCCTGGAAGGCAGTCCGCGCTACGCAAAATACTACTGGGAAATTTACCAGCTCATGGGCGATCCCTCCCTCATGCCGTATTTTTCCGTCCCCGAACAACTCACAGCCTCTTTTCATAGCCAGGTGCCCGTCGGAACATCCTATCTCAACGTGCTGACCCTCCCCGGAGCGTATGCAGCCCTTTCGTCGGAAACCCAATTGATGGCAGCCGCCCATGCCGGAGAAGACGGTCTGGCTGTTCTTCGTTTCGAACCCCTTACTCAGACTGATACCCTGTATCTGGTGATCACGGCACAAAACCACCAGCCCCTGTTCGATACCCTGATGGTAAGCGATCCCGATTCCGTATTCCTTTCCCTGGAAAGCTGGTATGTACGCGATACTTCGGGAAACAGCAACGGGATCATGAATCCGGGCGAAGATATCAGGCTGGGGATCACTCTCCGCAATCTCGGCATGGAAGAAGCCGCTCCGGTTCATCTCAGCCTGCACACAGCCGACACCCTGATCAGTCTCATCGATTCGCTGGATACGGTACCTTCCCTGCCCGGCCAGACTTCCGTCACCCTGGATACCGCCTTCCGCTACGTGGTGACCGAAAAAGTACCCCGGGAACATACGGTACGATTTCAGCTGATCACCACCGATCAAAAAAACCGTGTTTTCGAACATTTTATCGATCTGGTGGTCCATACACCCGATCCGTTCATCGAACGGATCCTGATCAACGACTCCCTGCAGGGCAATCTGAACCGGCGGATCGACCCGGGAGAAACTTTTGAATTACAGGTGCAGGCGGGTAATCAGGGCCCCGGATCGCTCCAGCATCCCGTCCTGAACGTTCAACCGGGAATTGATATCGGTCTTCTCAGTGCTGCCGAAGTTTCTTTCGACAGCCTGGGTCCCGGCGAAACAGTATACGCTTCTTTCCTGATGAAAGCCGCCCCGGAAATGGAACAGGGAAGCAGGACCGATTTTGCAATTACCTGGGGTTCTGAATATTACAAGACTCAAGCCAGTTTCTCCCCGTTGGCGGGGATCCCGTACGAAGACTTTGAAACGGGAGACCTGCTCCAGTTCTCCTGGCAAAACGATCCCGTCCATCCCTGGGAACTGACTTCCGAACAGCCCGCGGAAGGCCGTTTTTCCCTGCAATCGGGAGACATTACGCACGGACAGTCAACCAGCATGGAACTGACACTGTATTTTCCCGAAGATGATACCCTTGTTTTCCTCCGCCGGGTATCGTCGGAATACCATTATGATTTTCTGAGGGTGTATGTTGACGGAATGATGAAGGAAGAATGGTCGGGTGAGGTGCCCTGGGATGAGGCAAAGATCCCTGTGACCCCCGGCCTGCATACCCTGAAATTCACCTATTCCAAAGACTACAACACCACCAACGGCAGTGACAGGGCCTGGATCGACAGGATCATCTTCCCCCGGGCAGTACACCGAATGGCCGGCCAGGTCACGGCAGACGAAACCACCGGTAACGGGAACCAGACGGTCGAGGCCGGAGAACAGGTCACTGTACTGACCATCCTGGACAACCCCGGCATAACCGGCGGGTATCCGGTAACGGCCCGGCTTTCAGCGGAAGAACCGCTCATCATACTGCATGACAGCATCTGGGAATTCCCGGAAACGATCACTCCCGAAAATCAGCTGCTGGAGGCAAAGTTTGATATAGAAACGGATCCCCTGATCCCCGACGGGTACACTGTTCCCCTGGTGATCACCCTCACCGACAGTACAAGGGGTTTCTGGGAATATTTTGCTGAAATGACCATCAATGCCCCTTCACTGGAGATCACGGAGGTATGGTGGAACGACAGCATCACAGGGAACGGAAACGGGCAGCTCGACCCTGGAGAAATCATGGATTTTCACGTGGTCATCCGGAATGCCGGGCATGCCGGAGCAGGTCAGTCAACATTCTTTCTGGAAACACATCCCGAACACGGAACACCCGTCACATTCCTGACTGATACGGCACAAATCCCGTTCCTGGCCGCCGGCAGCTCGCAGACGGTAGTATTCCGTATGGAAGCCGCAACCGGCGTTACCGATCCCCTGATTCCCTTCCTGCTCAGGCATATCGAACAGGGTTATACCCTGCTCGGCAGCTGGTACAAATCGCTGGGCCATCCCTGTGAGGATTTTGAAACGGCAGGTTTCGACAAATTCCCCTGGATTACGGAGGATGCCGCGCACTGGATGATCACCCCGGATTCGCCGGCTGAAGGCAGGTATTCCGCCAATTCGCCCACCACAGAACATAGCGGAAAATCATCGCTGCGCCTGGTGGTGGAAAACCGGGATAACGGAGATCTTCTCTTTTTCAGGAAGGTGTCTTCAGAACAGAAATACGATTTTCTGGAGTTCCACCTGGACGACATCCTGGTCCAGCAATGGTCGGGTGAAACAGACTGGGCAGCCGTATCCTATCCCCTGCCCGGAGGGATCCATACCCTGACCTGGACTTATGCCAAAGACAGATCCGTCAGTACGGGCGATGACCGGGCCTGGATCGACTACGTGGTGTTGCCCGCCGAAAGCAAAGCCGTGCATATCGATCTGGAAACGGCCGGATTCCGCTATCCGGAAAACGATTCCATCCTCGGTACAGAAGAAAGGATCTGCATCGGCGTGGTCAATCACAGCAGCATCCCGCTCAGCAACATTCAGGTAAGCTATGCCGTCGACCGCAGCACACCGGTATCGGAAATCATAACAGAACCCATCCAGCCCGGCGATACCTGCTGGCACGAATTCACAGGTACGATCGACCTGTCGCCCGAGGGAAGCTATGAGCTGACAGCCGCCGCAAGGCATCCGCACGACTGGTACCCGGAGAACGATTCCTGCCGGATCATTCTCGAAAACCTGTCACCCGAATACAAAATTCCTGTGGCAAGCCTGCCCGGACTGTTCCTGTTCCCACAACCGGCACAGGATATGCTGCACATCACATTCACTGCTACAGGGAGCAACCCGGTGGTATTGCTGGTTACCGATATAACCGGAAGGGTAAGGATCACCAGGAACATGGAACCGGTTTATGGAAAAAACAGCCATACTTTGTATCTTCGCACTCTGGAGCCCGGGATATATATTTTGCATTACAGGGAAGGATCCAACACGCAACATACCGTTTTCCTCAAGGAATGACGGCAGTGCCCGGGGCCTGACAAATATTTCCGGTGTGAGCAATTACATTAATCAGCTGATCAGGGAAGGGGAACACCAGCAACTGGATTTCAAATACGGCATTACCGATTCCAGAAAGATTGCCCGGACCCTTTCCGCTTTTTCCAACACCCGCGGGGGCAGGCTTCTGATCGGGATCAAAGACAATGGGAATATTTCGGGGGTAAAAACCGAAGAGGAGTATTACATGCTGGAAGCAGCTGCCCAGATGTATTGCCGTCCGGAAATATCCTTCGAAGTGAAGAAATGGCAGGTAAATGAAAAGACCGTTCTGGAAGCGATCATCCCCGAAGCCCCGGAAAAACCCGTGCTGGCTCCCACAGAACAGGGGCCGTGGAAGGCTTTCATCAGAGTTAATGATCAAAATCTGGTGGCTGCCAGGGTGATCCTCAAAATATGGAAACTGGAAAACAGGAAACATGGCCTCAGCATCAAATACACCCGCAAGGAAAGAATGCTGATCGAATGGCTGGAAAAAAACGAGACCATTACCCATACCCAGTTCTGCCGTATAGCCACCCTCACCCGCGACAGTGCCGAGAACATCCTGGCGCATCTGGTGGTGCTCGGGGTCCTGTCCATGGAAGTCGGACAGAAACAGATCCTGTTCCGGCTGAATGCACCGGATGAAAAAATATGAAATCTGAATAACAGAACGAAAACAATGAAAACCATCGGATTGCTGGGCGGCATGTCGTGGGAGTCAACCGCCGAATACTACCGGATTATCAATGAAGAGATCAACCGCCGCATGGGGGATTCCCATTCGGCATCCATACTGATGTATTCCTTCGATTTTCAGGAAATAGAAGACCTTCAGCACCAGGGTGCATGGGACCGGATGGAAATCATGCTGGCAGAACAGGCCCGGAAGCTGGAACAGGCGGGTGCCGCACTGCTCCTGATCTGCACCAATACCATGCACCGGCTGGCGCCCGCGATCGAAAAGGCCATCGGCATTCCCCTGTTGCATATCGCCGATGCTACCGGACAGGCGATCGTACAAAAACAAATCCACACGGTAGGACTGCTGGGCACCCGGTTCACCATGGAAGGTGATTTCTACCGGAAGCGCCTGGACGAACGGTTCGATCTGAATGTCATCGTTCCCACACCGGAGGAAAGGGAGGAGATCCACCGGATCATATACGGGGAACTGGTGACCGGAAAAATACGGACACCTTCCCGGGAAAAATTCATCCGGGTGATCGGATCACTGGGAAAACGCGGTGCGGAAGGTATTATCCTGGGCTGTACCGAAATTCCCCTCCTGGTAAAACAGGAACATTCCCCACTGCCACTGTTCGACACCACCACCCTCCATGCATTGGCCGGTGTGGAGATGATCTTGAAATAAATTTAATTAATATTACATAATATTAAATCATATATTATTATATTTAATATTATATTTATTTATATTTATTTTACTTTTAATATTATTAATATGTTATTTTACTTTATTTATCAACCGGTTGCATCGCATCCTGTTTTCCCTGCCGGGAGAATTTCATTAATTTTGTGACAAACAAACAACAGACCATGAAATCTTCTCAGGCACCTACCCGTGAAGAAGCCTGGAAACTTTTCAGGCAGTACAATGAATCGGAAAGTCTTATCAAACATGCCCTGGCAGTGGAAGGAGTGATGCGGTACATGGCCAGAAAGTATGGGGAGGATGAAGAAAAATGGGGAATTATTGGGCTGGTACATGATCTGGATTATGAGAAATATCCCGACCAGCACTGCCAAAAAACGGAAGAGATCCTGAGGGAAAACCACTGGCCGGAGGAATATATCCGTGCCGTACTAAGCCATGGATGGGGCATAGTGACCGATGTCAAGCCCGAATCCCTCATGGAAAAAGTATTATTTGCCGTGGACGAGCTTACGGGCCTGGTCGTCACTTCTGCCCTGGTAAGGCCCTCCCGTTCGGTAATGGATATGGGAGCCAAATCGGTTAAAAAGAAATGGAAAGACAAACGGTTTGCCGCCGGGGTAGACCGTTCCGTTATAGAAAAAGGAGCAGAGATGCTGGGAGTGGAACTGGGCGACCTGATCACGGACACGATCATGGGCATGCGGGAAGTGGCCGCTGAAATCGGCCTGAAAGGAAATCCGCAGCAGGCAACATCCTGACAGCCGGCTGCCTGGCCGGGCCTTCCGTTTTCGCCGTGAAGGAAACTCCCGGGCACCGGCATTTCTTCCCTGTAA
>DQWH01000061.1 GCA_011042635.1 Bacteroidota bacterium
AACCGAGTTCATCCCGACCAGCACAATAATAAGCTGGTGGAAATGAATATCCGTACACGCGTGCAGGAGGTGGCTTACCGGGCGATGGGGCTGGGAGATGTGGAGACTGAGGGACTGAGGGACGGAGTTATGGAGTAATGGAGAGGGGGAGTGTGGTGTTTGCGGAAAAGAATCAAAGTATCATTCTTAAGTTCAACCGAAAACCATTGATGAATGGAGAGACTACTATTTCTCTAATGTCCGTTCAAAGGAACACATCATAGAACTTGGTAAAAAGCTTTACATTAAGATAACCGAAGTAATATCAGCAGAAGTTGAGGAAATTACCGAGCAAGACTGCATAGACTATATTCTTCAATTAGTAATTGACAGGACCTTTGATGGCTATATGACCGAAATCAAAACTATTTATGGTCAACTTGAACGTAAATTGGGTTACAAAATAGAACCTGCACCAGATAAATGGGATAGACTTTACAATATCGATTTTTTTATTAAAATAAAAGGCAAGTATATCGGCCTGCAAATTAAGCCTGTGAATCAGGGCATTCAGCTATCTCAAATATTCAAGGAAAAGGGTTTGCAGCAAAAAACGCATGAGAAATTTGAAACCGAGTTCGGTGGCAAAGTGTTTTATATTTTTTCATCGAAAGAAAACGGGAAAAAGGTAATCATGAACCCTGAAGTCATTGAAGAGATTAGGACAGAAATCAAACGACTCAAACAATAAGCCTGGTTTCCAAAAGCATGAATGAAAATGTCATTATCTGGTGCATCTGTAAATCGAAAGTTCATGTTTCATATACTTTTGCCAATATGCCAGAAAAGTGCTTCACTGCCTGAGTTGCCGCTTCGGCAGGCAGGAAATCTGTTTGTGCACATGTGCAATAATCGATACTATTTATACCCCCTGAATGAAAGGCCTTGAGCACATACACTTTGAATCCCGGAAAACTTTCCGGGATTGGCTGGAAAAGAATCATCATAAAAAAAAGGGCATCTGGATGGTATTCTTTAAGAAACACACCCGTGTCAAATGCATAGAATACAGGGAGGCACTGGAGGAAGCGCTCTGTTATGGGTGGATTGACAGCATTATTAAAAAGGTGGATGATGACCGGTATGTTAGAAAGTTTACCCCGAGAACCAATACTTCCCACTGGTCGGAATTGAATAAAAAGATCGTGCTTTCCCTGATAGAGCAGGGAAAAATGGCTGAAGCGGGGCTTAAAAAGATCGATTGTTACCTGAAAACGGGGAAAGTTGCCTGGGAAAACGAACCCTCAAAGGAAGTCAGGCAGAAAAAGGAACTTCAGGTGCCGGATTTTATCTCCAGGGTTCTGGCTGAAAACGAGCCGGCATGGGCTCATTTCCAGAATCTTGCCCCTTCATATAAGAAACAATATGTGCTCTGGATTACCGGGGCAAAAAGGGAAGAAACCATGCTTACCCGTCTGGAACAATCCATTACATTATTGAAAGAAAACAAAAGATTGGGAATGAAATAAATTAGGTGTCCGGGGATTTCACTGAATTTATTCTTTATATGTGACTTTTCCTGGATCGGGTTTACAGAAAGTGCTTACACTGCTTCCTGTTCCGTTACCACACAGGCTTCAGGGCACAAAGTATTCACAGGGTTTTTTACCCGGGAGTTCCGGAGCAAACAGGCCGCCGCTACGCGGCTCCGGGGCAGGTAATGGGGTAATCGGGTGATGGAGTAATGGAGTGCCGCAAAAAGTTATAGTAAAAGGGCTCCGCAGGAGCGGCCTGTTTGCAGAATAATATAACGAATGCATAACACGTCAACATAAAACCCATACCGGGTTCAAATAGGCATTCCGCAGCATTCCTGCAGGTGCCTGCCCTGACAAGCGTAGCTTCGTCAGTGGACTGCCCTGGCATGGCCCAGGCATTGTAAGTGGACGACAGGTTGCAACTACGTAGAAAACTACGTAGCAAACTACGTAGTTATTTACGTAGTAAGCTTCACAGAATCTTATTTGCATGGAATTGCTATATTAAACAAAATAAAAACTTTTAAAATATTCTGAAGACCGGTTCTTTCCGGAACACCATGGAACCGGCAAATAAGGCGGGAGCGGCCCGGCGGTGAAAAACGCATACACATGCATGCCTTCCTTCCGTTCTGCTTTATTGCCAGGCCTGTACGCCCTTCATTTTGAGCCCTTCCGTTTTTTTCGTATTTTTGCGACCCATGTTACGAATAGAAAAGATCAATAAGGAAAGCGAATTTCCACAGGGATTGAGCCGGGAGGCGTATGTGGATTTTCTGCACCAACACCTTGACCGTTTCGGCGATTCAAAGGAAGCCATCAACCAATGCATCGACTATGCATTCAGTGACAACCCCATGGCCGGTGGATTCCTGCTGGCCGCCTATGAAAATGACAGGCTGGTGAGCGCCCTGGTGATGAACCGTACCGGCATGGGAGGATACATCCCCGAGTGGGTGCTGGTATACGTGGCCGTGGATGCCGAATACCGAGGAAAAGGATACGGACGGCAGATTGTGGAACGCTCCTTCGAATATTGCGACGGGGATGTGAAGCTGCATGTTGAATACGACAATCCTGCCAAACGACTGTACGAACGCATCGGATTTACTACCAGGTATGCCGAAATGCGGTACAAGAACACCCGGTAATGGCCGAACTTCTCATAAAGACCGGCAACATTGCCGGCAACATCCGGAAGATCAGTCTACTTATGCAAAAGCATGGTTATCATTGGAGTCTGGTAACCAAAGTGCTGTCGGGCGACCACGATTTCCTGGAAAAGCTCCTTAGCGACGAACTGATGGAGGGTATCCATTCCATCGGCGATTCCCGTTTGTCGAGCCTGAAGATGATCAAGAAAGTCAATCCGGCCTTGCGAACCATTTACATCAAACCTCCGGCCCGGAACCTGGTAAAGCAGGTGGTGGAATATGCGGATGTTTCGCTGAACAGCTCGCTCGACACTATCCGGGCCCTGAACCAGGAGGCCGGCATGAAGCACAAGATCCATGAGATCATTATCATGATTGAGCTGGGGGAACTCAGGGAAGGGGTGCTGCGCAACAAGCTGCTGGATTTCTACCGCGATGTTTTCGAACTGGACCATATCCGGGTGATCGGCATCGGAACGAACCTGGGGTGCATGTACGGAATAGAGCCCACGTACGACAAGCTGATGCAGCTCACCCTGTACAAACAGCTGCTGGAGGTAAGCTTTAAAAAGAACATTCCCTTTGTTTCGGGCGGCAGTTCCATTACCCTGCCCCTGATCAAAAGGAATAAAATCCCCACCGAAATGAATCATTTCCGGATAGGAGAAGCCGCCTTCTTCGGAACCAGCCCTCTCGACAACAAGCGTTTCAACCAGCTTTCGACCGATACCTTTCAGTTCAATGCCAATATCCTGGAGATGGAGGAGAAGGAAACGGTGCCCGACGGAAAGATAGGCGAAGGGAATATAGGCCATACGGCCGATCTGGAGCCTTCGGAGGAATTGCAGAAGACCTTCCGGGTGCTGCTCGATTTCGGGATCCTGGATGTGGATACGGCCGATCTGGAGCCGAAGGACAGGCAGGTGCAGTTTATGGGAACCACGTCCGACCTGACGGTATACGATGTGGGGCAAAACCTGAATTCCAGGTTGAGGCAGAAATACAAAGTGGGGAAGACGGTTTCCTTCAAGCCCAACTACATGGCCGTAGCACGCCTGATGAATTCGAAATTCATTGATGTGAAAATTGTTTAGCGGAAAAGGAGGATTCTATTTTTCGCCGCCCAGCAATTCATTCACCGCATTCAGCAATTCCCCTTTCTGAAAAGGTTTTTTGATGATCTTTTCCGCTCCGAAATAGCGTGCCGGCTCGAGGTATTCGCTTGAATCGAGCCTTCCTCCGCCGGAAATGGCAATGATCTTCAGATCGGGATATTTTTTTCTTACCTCACGGATGGTTTCCAGCCCCTCCTTTTCGGGCATCACTATATCGGTGATCAGCAGATCGAAGGGTCGGGCGAGCAGAAGTTCCAGCCCCTCTTTCCCGTTGGAGGCCAGGTCTACTCCGTGTCCTGCCTGTTCCAGCATCTTTTTGATCATGAGAAGGATATAGGGTTCATCGTCAATCACCAGGATTTTTGCCATGTCAAATGTTTAAATGATTACGTAACTGCAGTATTGTTTTTATCAAGCACCCGGCGTATCACCTTGCTGAATTCGCTCAGTATGATAGGTTTTAGCACCAGTTCGTCAATTTTTTCCTTTTCCAGCATCTCACTGGATATGCTGTTGCTGTAACCGGTAATGATGATCACTTTCAGGTCGGGCCTGATCTGGCGGAAATGCCGTGCCATATCGGTTCCCAGCATATGGGGCATGGTCTGGTCGGTGACCAGCAAATCGTATTTGTCGTGGTTGGCTTCGAATTCGGCCACGGCTTTGCGGGTGTCGGTTTGTATATTGACCTTGTATCCCAGGTTTTCCAGCATTTTTTTCCCCATGTAAGTGATCTCTTCCTCGTCGTCTACGAACAGGATCGTTTCCCTTCCTTTTTTAAGGACTTCCTTGTCGGTGAAGAGGTCGAAGGGACCTTTTCCGTGCCTGGGCAGGTAAATGTTGAATGTACTGCCCTTGCCTGGCTGGCTTTCCACCTCGATGGCTCCTTTGTAGCTTTTCACAATGCCGTGTACTACGGACAGCCCCAGTCCCGATCCTACACCCACTTCTTTTTTGGTAAAGAAGGGTTCGAAAATGCGGTTCATGGTGGCGTGGTCCATTCCGTGACCCGTATCGGTAATGGTCACCACAACATAATTCCCTTTTTCCAGGTTCGGAACGGAGGCGGCTTTTTCCTCATCTACTTCCATTTCGTTCAAACGGACATGCAGAATACCTCCTTTGTCGATCATGGCGTGGTAGGCATTGGTGCAGAGGTTCATGATCACCTGGTGGATCTGGGTGGTATCGGCCAGGACCGTTCCGCAGTGGGGGTCCAGGTCCATTTTGATCTCGATACTGGAAGGGAAAGAGGCTTTTACCAGGTTCATGATCTCGTTGATCACTTCCTGCAGGTAGAGGGGTTTTTTTTCCACCTCGACCTGCCGGCTGAAGGTAAGGATCTGCTGAACCAGGTCTTTTCCCCGGATGGCCGCATGGCTGATCTGCTCGATATCGTACCTCAGGGTGCTTTCTTCATCCAGCTCTTCTATGGCCATTTCCGTATATCCCAGGATAGGGGTGAGGATATTGTTGAAATCGTGGGCGATACCGCCGGCCAGGGTCCCGATGGTTTCGATCTTCTGCAGTTGCAGCAGCTGGGCTTCGAGCTTGGCCTGTTCCTGCTCATAGTGTTTCCGCATTTCGATTTCCTTCTTGAGGGCCCGGTTGGTACGGGTCAGCTGGGCGGTTCGTTCCTGTACGCGGTGTTCCAGCATCTCATTGGCCGCTTTTACCTTGTCCTGTTCTTCCTCCAGCAACCGGCGCATCACAAAATCGCGCCTGGCCGAAAGTTCCATCAGATAACAGATGAACATGCCGATGATATTGGCGCTGATGAAGAAAAAATTGTTATTATACAGCTGTTCCGTCGGGGTCTGGGTAAGCCAGATGGCTGCCACTTCGTAAGTGCCCACGATCAGCCAGCCGGCCAGGGTGGCATAGATAAACCGAATCCTGGTAAAGGCATATCCGAAGATCAGGATCAGGATCAGTCCCGCATAATAGGTATCCCTTTCCACAATGCGGGAGGCATAAATGATCATGGCAATAATGCCCAGGCCGGTGAGGTACATGGCCACCGACACCAGGGGCTGCAGGTAATTTTTAATGAAACGGCTGTAGGAAAGGATATACAGTACCAGGATCATGGGGATGACCAGGACAAAACGAATAAACCAGAACTGATACTTCAGTTCTGGTATGATAATGACATCGAGTGCGGCAAAACTCCCGTAGAAAATGATGGCCAGCAGGAGGGAGAACCTGAAAGGACCGATGATCCGTTTGAAGTAATCGTCCAGGAAATCCTTTTCAAAGTGCTCCATTTCCCCCGTAAACCTGAGGCTTACGGGGTGCACGCTCAGCTCCTTCTGGGCAGGGTTTCTGATCCCGAGGAAGGTGAGGATCTCGGACTTTGTCAGCTTCATAAATCCGGTGTCTGCTCAAATATAGAGCAAATCTACAATAATCTGACAATCCCTGCAATACGGGAATGAACGCAACCGGAATGATCGTCTCTAACCGCGCCCCTTAATACGCAGGAACAGATTGATCCCCAGTGGTTCGCGGTCGATCATTACCCGCTCTTCCATGATGCCGGCTTCCAGGCAAAGCTTCATCAGTTCGTATTCCGACCGGTGAATCAGGTACCATTCGCCCATGGCCTCCATCAGGCATCGGGTAGGATTTTTTCTGGAGAAGTTCCCCACCACCATTTCGCCGCCATCGGCTACGAGGGGTTCGAATTTTTTGAGCAGGTATATGAAGTGTTTTTCCTTGAAATAATCGAACAAACCGGCACTCCAGATCATATCGTATAACAGGTGCGAACGGAAGCGCAGCACATTCATCTTGTGGAAGGTGATTTTGTTGAGATGCTTCCTGTTCTTTTCCGTGGCATAATCAATGGCGTTCTGGTCCCAGTCGATTAATTCAAAGCGGATTTTGCTGTCGGGGCAGCTTTCGAGGTATTCAAACACATCGGTAGCCGGGCCGCTGCCCAGGATCAGTACATGTTTTTCACTGTTGTTTTTCGATTCCAGCTGGACACACAGTTGCTTGAAGAATTCCTTGCGGTTTCTTACCGCTCTGGCTGCATGCTGAATGTGATAAAACCGGTCCCAGTTCCGGTATAGGAAATTCGGGCTTACATGCTGCTGGTAGATCTTTTCAATCACCATGAAGTCGCCTGCATATCCGAACGGCTTGTGCAGGGTCCATCCCTGCAGGGAGTGCTCGGTCAGGGCTGGGGCGATCACTTCCCTGAATGCAGGATACTGCTCGGGGTCCAGCCCGTTTACCAGATCCACCAGCCTGTCATAGTCCTGCACTTCCGGCCCTCCCTTGATGACCAGTTCGCGAAGGAACTCCACCTGGGCATCCGTCAGCCCGGGTTTGGTTTTGGTTTGTGCTGCATGTACCACCTTGGGGACGTTGAGCGTGCTTGTACTTGTTAACATGGTTTGATAGTATTAAAAGGTTATTTTTGATAAAGGGTTATTGGTAGTTTCTGCTGAAAC
>DQWH01000116.1 GCA_011042635.1 Bacteroidota bacterium
CGGCACAAACTGCCAGTTCTGCAATGCATACGCATCGTAAACGGCTGTCAGGGCCAGGAATGCCTGTTCTTCGGTCTTGTAATAGTTTGCCTCGACCTGACCCGTTTTCGGCTCAAGTTCCAGAAAATCCTTTGTACAGGAATTACCTGCAAAGAAAAGAACCGTTAAAAGGCTGTATATAATCAGGTTTTTCATAACGCTATATTTTTTTCTGTGTTAGAATGTAATTTGGATACCTGCCATAAAGGTCCGGGGCTGGGGATAAATCCCGTGATCAATGCCGTTATTGAACACACCACCTCCGATTTCCGGATCAAATCCGGGATAGCTTGTGAATGTCAGCAGGTTTTCCGACGACACATAGATCCGCAACCTGTCAACAGTGAGGAAGTTGGTCACCGCGGAAGGAAGCGTGTAACCGAGGGTAATGTTTCGTAACCTGACAAAGCTTCCATCATAAATGAAAAAATCGCTGACGGTTTTCATGTTCAGGTTTTTATCAACAAAGGTCACCCTTGGATACTTATCGGAAGTACCTTCACCGGTCCACCGGTTGAGCCAGTCGGATCGGTAATTGGTACCATTCATATCGTACCTGCGGGTGGCGTCGTATATTTCCTGCCCCAGAGCGGCAAAAAGGAACATATTGAAATCGAAGCCACGGTATTCGGCCGTTACATTCAATCCTCCGGTAAAATCGGGGAAGGGATTTCCGATCTGAACCCGGTCGGCATCGCTGATCATCCCGTCATTGTTTGCATCCACAAACCGGATATCGCCGGGCACGGCATCGGGCTGTATCAGGTTCCCTTCGGAATCGACATGGTTTTCGATTTCCTGCTGATTCTGGAAAATACCGTCGGTCTGGACACCATAGAACACTCCCATGGGTGTTCCCACTTCAGCAAAGAGCACACCTGCCTGACCGAATCCTCCGCTGCCGTCCTGCAGCCTCTGTTCCGAGTTGCGTATCTCCAGCACCTCGTTTTTGTTGAAAGCTCCGTTCAATGAAGCACTGATGAACAGATCGCCGATCTGTCTTCTGTAGAAAATTTCTGCCTCAATCCCGGAGTTCCTGACCGATCCTCCGTTGATCACGGGAGCCGAGTTTCCCACCAGCATGGGGATAGGGGCCGTAACCAGCCAGTCTTTGGTGGTTTTGATATAATAATCGAGTGTCACGCCCAGGCTACCCTCGAAGGTTGCAAAATCGATCCCGATATTGGTTTGTTCTGAGGTTTCCCATTTGAGGCTGGGGTTGGCAATTTGGGTAGGTCCAGTACCGTTGTACTGAATCTTGTCCACACCAAAATAATATATGTTCTGGTTTCCGATCACCGAAGTGTATCCAAAATCCCCGATGTTCTCGCTACCGTTCTGGCCCCAGCTTGCCCGCAATTTGAGGAGGGTTATTGCATCGGAAAAATTTTCCATAAAACTTTCCCGGGATATGACCCATCCGAAAGAAACGGAAGGGAAATACCCGTATTTATTTTCCGAGCCAAACCTGGAAGAACCGTCGCGGCGAAGAATAGCCGTAAACAAGTACCGGTCCATCAGGTCATAATTCACCCGTCCGAATAACGAGGCCACGGTATGTTCGGAAAAGCCGCCTCCGGCATTGGCGCTTTCGGGATCCGTGGCATTATCAATGTAGGAATGCTCAAAATCGTCGAAAATCAGATCGGCTTTGGTTCCGTTAAGGTTCTCGTGAGCATCACGGAAAGCCGTCATACCTGCCATCAATGTCAGGTTACTTGTGCTGAACGACTTTCTGTAGGTAAAAATATTCTCGAAATTCCATCGCGACCAGATATCCATGTCTTTGGAAGCCCTGTCGGTTACCGTAAAATGCATGGCATCGAGGTAATACAGGGGTGTATAGGTATCATTGTTCACCAGCGCATATTCTCCTCCAAATGAAGAACGGAAAGTCAGTCCACTGAGGGCTTTAACCAGATGACCGAAATCGAATTCACCGAACACACTTCCGATCAATTTATTGGTACGGGTCTTTGAATGGTGGTAGCTCAGCATGGCTACCGGGTTGGTGATCTCCTGGAGACCAATGCCGTATGCTTCGGGCGTTGCCCACGATCCGTCGGAAAATTTAACAGGTATGATCGGCGGCATGTTCAGTGCCTGGTCAAGGCTCAGGCCAAAATGATCATTGGTGTCAATACCCCTGCTGGTTATATTGACCAGGTTGACATTTCCACCCACACGCACCAGTCCGAAATCACCCGTTACATTCAGCCGGTAGCTGAATTTTTCGAAGTTCGATTTGTCTTTGGCTACAATACCATCCTGATTAAAATAATTAAAGGAAGATGAATATTCGATCTTTTCACTTCCCCCAGTAAGCGACACGTAATGGTTTTGCTTCGGCGCATTATAATAGAACATTTCATCCTGCCAATCGGTATCTGCCGTAAAACCGGCAATATCTTCATTGGAAAATTTCGGACTGAGTCCACCGTTTATTGCCGCTTCGTTGGTAAGCATGATATACTCTTCGGCATTGAGCAGGCTGATTTTTTTCCACGGGTTCTGTATACCATAATAACCCTCATACTGAATAGTCATTTCGGTATTTTTTCTTCCCGTTTTTGTCGTAATAAGCACAACACCGTTAGCCCCTCGCGCACCATAGATAGCACTGGAAGCCGCATCTTTCAGCACCTCGATGGATGCGATGTCGTTTGAATTCAGGAAATCAAGTCCTTCTCCACTCATGGGCAGGCCATCGACAATGTACAGGGGTTCGGGATTCCCGTTGGTGCCAATCCCCCGAATACGCATGGAGACCTGGTCTCCCGGTTGACCAGAATTGGCCATAATCACCACGCCGGCTGTTTTTCCCTGCAAAGCCTGAGTCACCCTCATGTCGGATGTCCTTGCCAGTTCATCTCCTTCAACCTTAGATATCGCTCCGGTAATAAGGCTTTTTCGCTGGGTACCGTAACCCACCACCACAATTTCATCAATTTTTGCAATATCTGTCTCCATCACCACATCCAGAACGGCACTTTCGGTAATACCGAATTCCTGTGTGGTCATACCAACAAAAGAGAAAACCAGGGTAGCATTTTCTGGGACCGTGATGGAATAGGATCCGTCGATACCTGTAATGGTACCGGATGTTGTCCCTTTGATGGCCACACTCACCCCCGGCAGTGGCTGTCCATCATCTGCAGAGGTAACAACCCCTGTGACCCGCAGGTCCTGAGAAAAACATGTCAGGGACAGAAAGGTCAACAGACAGGTTAAGATTGCATGTTTCATAGGTTTTGGTTTTTTGGGTTATTTAAGGTTCATTGGAAAAGAAAAATTTCATAAATCAAATGTAAACCACATATCAGCAAAAATCCATAATATATCCACTTCAAAATTACTACTGGATTTTTACGATATTACGTCAATAATACTTCAAATCCGAATTATACTATAGATAATTAATGTAATATATCATTTTGTCTTATGAATGATTTTTCATAATGAGAAATGATTCATACTACAATGTTTCGGATAATGCTTAAATATTCTGCAAATGGGAAGTAAGGTTCACCGATCGGTCGATCTTCATCTTCTTTCTGATCCGGTACCGGCAGGTTTCCACCCCGCGAACAGTAATGTTCATCAGGGCAGCAATTTCCTTGGTAGAAATATTCATTTTCAGGTAGGCACAAACACGAATTTCGGTAGGCGTGAGGCCGGGATATTTGTTTTTCAGTCGGTTGATGAATTCCTCATGCACTTCATCAAATGCTTTTTCAAAAACATGCCGCTGCTTATTGCTTCCCACTTCCCGGTTGATCCGGTTCATCAAGGTTGATATCCTTTCGGCCGTATCGGTCTGGTCTGTATGCAGCTTTATTTTTTCAAGTTCGTTTTTAATTTTCAGAAGGAATTCATTCTTTTTCACCAGATTCATCGCCTGATTGGCAAGCTCCCTGTCCCGCTGTTTCATCTCGCTGCTCAGCTTTTCGTTTTTCATACTGATGATCTCCTTCTCGGCCAGCAATGCCTGCCGTATGTATTCCTTCTCTTTTTCATTGTATATCCTCCATTGCTCCTGCCTTTCCATGAGCCTGGATGCCTCGATTCTGCGATTGATATACAGATAAAACAGATACGCCATCACCGAGGCTGCCACAAAATAAAAGAAAACGGCAAGAGCAGAGCGGTACCAGGGTCTCAAAACCGTAAAACGGATGGAGTCGGACAGGCTTTCTATCCCCAGCTGATTTCTTGCTTTTATGGTAAAAACGTAATCTCCGTCATGCAAATGACTTAATTGAACAGATGTATTTGCGGTCCAGTCTGACCATTCCTGGCTATGGCCCGACAAACGGTAGCTGTATTCGATATTTTCCGGTCGGTCGTACACCGGAGCTGCCCAGGAAAACCTGAAGCTGTTCTTTTTGTATGGAAACCTGTATTCCAGATGATTTCCTGTATTCCATCCGGATCCGTTCCCATAATAAAATACACTGTCGGGACTTCCTGCACTGACCTTGGTAATGTAAACAGCAAAATCCGTATTCGGTTTGATTTCAGCCTCTGGCAGATAATGGGCAAATCCGTCTTCAATACCAATAAAAACATGACCGGAATGAAGGTATACCGATTCCCAGCCGTGGATAAAATGACCTGTCAACTGTGCAAAGGGCGAGGATACATAGTGGTAGGCCTGATCTTCCCTGATCCGGAATACTCCCAGACGGTTTTCAGAAACAACCCATATGTTGCCGAGGGAATCTTCTCTGAGATAGGTAATATCCTTCAAACCGTCCATAATCTGGTTGAAATAGACAGAATAATCAAATCTGCCGGTTTTTTCATTGTATTCAAATATTCCGTGCTGCTCGGAAACAAAAATGATCTTGCCCCGGATCTTAAAAACATTAATGGCGTAATTGGAAGGAAAACCGTCGCTGCTTCCGTAAAACCAGGATGAGACCACCGAATCGAGCCGTACGTTCAGCCTGATTCTGTATACCCCCTTAAAGCCGTGTGTCATCCAGATATCCCCGTTTTTATCCTCCTCGAAAACCCTGAACGATTCATCGAAACCGGCCACTCGTTTCCTGAACTTCCATTCCCCGTCTTCCCAGCCAAAGAGGATCAAACCGTTATAGGTTCCACCCAGCAGTTTGTCGGGATGCCCTTCCGGTATGATATATTTCCATCCTCCGGGTATATCGGAAATCAACCTGGCCTGCTTCCCTTCGACAAGAAAGGTCCCGTAATTATGTCCGCAAACCAGCAACCCCCTGTGTACGCCGAGATACCATACCTGGCCGTAAGTACCGGGAATAATCCTTAAATCACCGGCTGGTTTTCCCTTCTCCCATTCACAGGCATACAAACCCTGATTGGTTCCCAGATACAGCATACCCTGATGGATGGCGGCCGTATACCCGGTTCCGAAGCCTTCAGGAGACTGCAGGAAGGTAATTTGGGAATTCGTGGTTATGTAGTCGATTCCGTTATCGAGTCCAAGCCAGATATTCCCGTCTCTGTCGGCAAATACACTCAGAATGGTATTATTCTGAAGTCCGCTTTCCCGGTTGATATGCTGAACGGTTTTTCCCGAGCTGTCGGTAATGATCAGGCCGTTTTGTATGGTACCAAAGGCAAAGTGCCCGCCATGCATCCGGCAGGCATGAAATATCTGATGCCGTATCAGATCATGGTTCACGGGAATATCCCAGGTTTTCAGATCCGTTCCGTCATACAGGAACACTCCTTTGTGTGTTGTAGTGATCAGGATCCTCCCTGCATCAAACGGCAGCATGGCGCTGATGTCCTCACCTCTGAGCCGGCCGCATCCGGGAACCGGCACAATATCTTCCCCCTGAAGTTCAAACAATCCTTCTTCAATGTCATTGACAAATATTCTGTCGCCTGTACTGAGCGCCAGTCTGAACCGGGCGGGCGCCTCAATAACCGTCACAGGCTCCCCTTCTTCATACAGGTAAAGGGCATTGTATGACTGGAAGACTATTTTTTCCCCATAGGGATAAACACGCCATACATCATCAAAATTCCGGTATTTTGCCGGCACCAGGCCTCTGAATGAATGATAGGCCAGCTGCCCTGTTGGTCCGGGCAACATGCACCCGAATTCGTTGTATGCACCCACATAGATGGTCCCTTCTTCATCGATATATACCGAGCGTACCATCGACAAGTTCGGCATTTTATAGAGAGTCCACCTGACTCCGTCGAATACAAGCAATCCCTCGTTATTGGCAAAGTACATAAACCCTCTGTCATCCTGGGCCATTCCCCAGTTCTGGGTGCCTCCGTGATAGTCTCTTTTCGTGAAATTTCTGATATAAGGCGTACCGATTTCCTTAACATAGGACCTGGCAGGCTGCAGAAATGCAGTTGTAAAAAGAATCAGCCATACAGCATATTTACCGGTATGCCTTCGGGCAAGCATGATTTTCACGTTCTGGCATTATTCTTGAATCGAAAGATAATGAAAACTTGGTTTATGTAAAGAAAACTGATGAAAAACCAGCATTCATCTGGATAAAATAACAAACCTGTCCTATCTTCGTGTTCGTTAACGGTCTTTATGAAAACAAAACATTTCATCCATCCGGAGTTCATGCCGGAGGGAAAAACGGCAGAAGTCCTGTATCACGACATTGCCGAAAAACAGTCCATTATTGATTTTCACACCCGCCTTTCCCCCGTCAGATCGCAGGAAAAAACAGGTTTGAAAATGTGGTTGAGCTCTGTAAAATGAACCCCAAACGAGGATGGGTTCAGCAATTTCACCCGGGCACCATGCGGAACATCAATACACGGATGTTCCGGAAGAAGGAGGCCGATACAGGGTTCAGTTCCATAGGAAATCCCCGTGGCACATACAGGATTTCAAAATTTCCGGACCTCCTGCACCAGGAAGACAAGCTGATCCGGACCATTCTGTACAATGTGAATCCGGCAGCTACGGCCATGTTGATTATCATGCCGGGAAATTTCCATGACGGCCGCACACCGGGGAAAATGCAGCGCGAAACCGGATGGTGATTCCCCGACCAAAAGGAAGGCATTGAAAATCACCTGTAAAACCTTCCGCCATGGGATTGATAGACTGCTTTGCAGGCATGGTTACTGATTCGAAAAGCCTTATCTCC
>DQWH01000066.1 GCA_011042635.1 Bacteroidota bacterium
ACTGGGCCATCCCATACTAACCACTTCCATTCACGACGATGATGAAATTATTGAATATACCACCGATCCAGAGCTTATTTATGAAAAATACCGGAAACAGGTAGATATGGTCATCGACGGAGGATATGGAAGCAATGAACCCAGTACTGTCGTTGACTGCACCGGGGATGAACCGGTTATCATCAGGGAAGGGATCGGTATTCCGGTGGAATAACAGCCTGATAAATACCGCGGAACAAATAAAAAAAGGTTTTTCCCCCTTTATCCCTCATTCCACACTTTCCGGGAAATCCACAACCGGTTTTCTTTCAGTAATCCCGGCCTTGCTGAAGCTGTTCTCATCCTCTTTCGATCCGGCAAACAGTTCGATTATTTCACTCCTGCAATCGACTTCTTCCGCATTTTCCAGGTAAATGTTAGTGGAAAAGGAAAAGCATCCCCCGTTCAACACCTTGGTCACCACTTCCCCGTCATCACGGCCATAACCGGCAATGACAAACTGGCACCGGGATTTTTTGTATTCAAGCTCATCAGGGCAGTCCCGTCATGAAAAACAAACGTGAGCCCGGCATCACAGGCCGGGCTCACGTTTAACCTAAGAACCCTTTTATTTAACCTCAAGAACCACTACTGATTTTGAAGGCATATCCACCGTCAGTACATTCCTGCGGAGGCGTGCGCCGTTAAATTCTGCGGGTTTCACCGCTTCAGGATTATCAAAGGTGTTGTGTGCATTGAAAGCCGAAGCGGTCAACACCCTGCCCGAAACGGATTTTGTATCGGCTCCGCGCAATTCGATCTCCACGCTGATGTTTTTATTGGGATCCATATTGACCAGAGAGATATGAATGGCTCCGTTCTCATCTTTCGAGGCAGAAGCACTGATGGCCGGGATGCTGCTCCCTCCAAAGGTATAGTCGGCCGTTTTCAGGTCCAGGGGCAGCAAGGTAGCATCCTGATGAACTTTGTACATTTCGAAAACATAATAGGTAGGAGTCAGAAGCATCTTGGCCTCGTCGGTAAGTATCAGAGCCTGCAACACGTTCACGGTCTGGGCAATATTGGCCATCTTCACCCGGTCGGCTTTGGCGTTGAAATAGTTCAGCGACAGGCCGGCCAGGATGGCATCTCTCAGGCTGTTCTGCTGATAGAGGAAACCAGGGTTGGTACCGGGTTCCACAGCATACCAGGCACCCCACTCATCCACTACCAGGGCAACGCGTTTTTCGGGATCATACCTGTCCATCACATCGATATGCCGGTCGATAGCTGTTTCAATTGCCAGACAGCGTTCCAGGATATCGAAGTATTCGTCTTCTCCGAACTGGGTAGCCGATGCCCTGCGGTTAATGCTGCTGCGGGTATAATAGTGCAGGGAAAGTCCCCACATCATCCGCGGACCTACATCGCGCATCATCACTTCGGTCCAGTGGTAGTCGGTAGAATTGGCCCCGCTGCATATCCTCATCAACCGGTTATCACCGTAGTTCCTGGTATAGGTAGCATAATTCCTGTAAAGGTCGGCATAATGCTCGGGGGTCATGCGTCCACCGCAACCCCAGGTTTCGTTACCGATCCCCCAGAATTTCACCCCCCAGGGTTCTTCCCTTCCGTTCTGGCGACGCAAATCGGCCATGGGGCTGATCCCGTCAAAATTCACGTATTCCACCCACTTTGACATTTCTGCCACGGTACCGCTTCCCACATTCCCGCAGATAACGGGCTCGGTTTCAAGCTGCTCGCAAAGATCGAGAAATTCATGGGTACCGAAACTGTTGTCTTCGGTCACACCGCCCCAGTGGGTGTTGATCATTTTAGGACGCTGGTCGCGAGGACCGATCCCGTCCATCCAGTGGTATTCATCGGCAAAGCAGCCTCCGGGCCACCTCAGATTGGGGATTTTCGTGGCCTTCAGTGCTTCCACGATATCATTCCTGATTCCGCGGGTATTTGGAATATCGGAATTTTCCCCAACCCAGTAGCCTCCATAGATGCAGCGGCCCAGATGTTCGGAAAAGTGACCGTAGATGTGCCGGCTGATGGTTTCTTTACCCATATCGGCATTGATCACGATCCTGGCCTTTCCGTCGTCGTATTTTTCCCACGGCACGGGACGAAGAACATTCCATCCCTGGGCATTGAGGGCAACACTTGCAAAAAACAGGAATATTCCTGCCCATGTCAGTTTCAGGTGTTTCATTTTTCTCGGTTTAAATGATTATAAATTGGTTGGAAATTTTACAGATCGATGGAAGGCCAGTCACTGCCGTCCCATTTGATCTCCCGTATAATAAGTTTGGAACGACCGTTATCGCGCCTGTCATAGCCGTGAAATACCAGATAGCTTTTCCCGTCGAACATATAGGCAGAGCAGTGCCCCACGGCTGCCCAGTCTTCATTTCCTTCAGCCACCAGAGTACCTCCCCCGCGGCTCAGCAATACCCCGTCCTTGTCCACATAGGGACCCTCCACATTTCTGGAACGTCCCACCAGAATTTTATAGGTGCTGTCAAGGCCCCTGCAGCAGTAGTCCACCGATACAAAGAGGTAATAATACTGGTAGTGGCGGTAAATAAAGGGAGCTTCGATGGCACCGTCTCCCGGGTCGGTATCGTCCAGAGCAAACGTTCTGGGCTGCCGGGCAATGGTGTACCATTCTTCGGGCTGAGCCAGAGACAACAGGTCGGGGGACAGTTTGACCAGCTTCAACCCTCCCCAGAATGAACCGAAAGCAAGCCATCCTTCATTCCTGCCGGCCATAATAAGGTTGGGGTCGATGGCATTCCAGAAATCCCGGTTGGGGACCGAATGCACTACCATGCCATGATCCACCCACTTGAAATCGGGATCGGATGGATGCAGGGTTTTGTTGGTAGCCACACCGATGGCCGAAGTGTTTTTGGCAAAGGCTGAGGCTGAATAGTACAGGTAATAGGTTCCGTTCACAAAGGAAATATCGGGAGCCCACAGGTGGTTCCCCCGAAAACCCGGCACGATCTCTTCGGTGATCCATTCGGGTTTACTGCTGAACACGGGAGCCAGCCGGGTCCAGTTTTTCATATCGGTACTCGAAGCCACGGAAATGCCGTTCCCGGTGGTAAACAGGTAATACACGCTGTCCTGCTTGATCATCACCGGATCGTGGGCAGGGAAGCCTCTGAATTCCCTCACCGGCTGAGATCTTCTGCGCCGTGCTTCCTGAGCGTTTGCCATCATGGTGGCAAACACAACCAGCAGCAGGATCACGGAACAGGTTTTCACAACACATTTTTTCATCATACAATAAATTATGGGTCCGTTTACTTACAATTCAACAACCGGCCATCCTTCCTCATCCCACCGGATTTTGCGTATCAAAAGTTTTGACCGTCCCCTGTCCTTGGCATCATATCCGTGGAATATCAGATAATCCTTTCCGTCAAATGTATAGGCAGCATTGTGACCTACTCCGGGCCAGTTCTCATTTCCTTTCAGCACCTGGGTATGTCCTCCATAACGCATGTCCGCTCCGTTTTTATCAAGGTAAGGTCCTGTTACCTGTACCGCCCGTCCCACCACAATGTTGTAATCGCTGTTCACTCCGCGGCAGCAATGGTCATACGACACGAACAGGTAGTAATAGCCGTTCTTTTTGAAAATGAACGGAGCCTCAATACCCGGCCTGTCGTATTCCCTTTCTTCCGGCCTGAACGAACGCTTTCTGGCAGCCAGCGTAAGCCAGCGCTCGGGCTTGGCCACACTGATAAGATCGGGGTTCAGCTTCACCATCTTGATCCCTCCCCACCAGGAACCGAAGTTCAGCCAGGGAACCCCTTGGTCGTCAAAAACCAGATTGGGGTCAATGGCATTCCAGTCGTGTTTCCCGGCAATGGAATTGATCAGGCATCCATGGTCCACCCATTCGAAATCAGGATCGGAGGGATCAAGTGTTTTGTTCGATACCACCCCAATGGCCGATGTATTCCTGCCAAAGGATGAGACGGAATAATACAGATAATATCTTCCGTTATGGAAGGCAATGTCCGGGGACCAGAAATCGTTCCGGCGGTGCCTGGGCACCAGGGTGTCGTTCACCCAGGATGGATCGTCATTAAACACAGAGTCCATACGTGCCCAGTTCACCATATCGGTGCTTGATGCCACCTGAATACCCCCGCCGGTAGCAAACAGGTAATATACCCCTTCGTGTTTGATCATTACCGGGTCATGGGCGCCGAAATCGGTATTCTGAGCCCTGGTAACCACTGTGCCCGATAATCCGATCAGAACAATAGCCGTAAAAAATTTCATGCAGGTAATTCGAATTAAACCCATTATGTCAAAATTTTTGAAAAAAGGGGCTTCCGTAGTACACCGAAAACTCCTTCGGTATAATAATATACCTTGTATTCAAATTATTTCAATTCAAGCACCACGACCGATTTAGGCGGCAGGTTGGCAGTCACCACATTGTTCCCCACTTGAAAATCATTGAATACGACAGGTTTTACCCTGTCGGGGTCATCAAATGTGTTGTGCGCATTCATTTCAGGGGCTGTCAACACCCTTCCGGCAACCAAGGAAGTCTGGTATCCGCGAATATTGATCTCGGTTTCAATGGCATTTTCAGGATCAATATTGACCAGGGAAATATGCACCACTCCTTCCGCATCTTTTGATGCCGATGCACTGACGGCCGGCAGGGACTGGTTTTCGTACCGGTAATCGGCGGTTTTTATATTCAGCGGCAACAGCGTAGCATCATGATGTACTTTGTACATCTCGAATACGTGATAGGTCGGGGTAAGGATCATTTTTGCCTCGTCGGTCAGAATCAGTGCCTGCAGCACGTTCACCGTCTGGGCAATGTTAGCCATCCGGATCCGGTCGGCGCGTTCATTGAAATAGTTTAGCGAGAGACCGGCCACCAGAGCATCACGAATGGTATTCTGCTGATAAAGGAAGCCGGGATTGGTGCCGGGTTCCACATCATACCAGGTTCCCCATTCGTCCACTACCAGGGCTACCCGTTTATTGGGGTCGTACTGATCCATGATGGTGATATGACGATCCAGTACGTCTTCAATTTCCAGGCAGCGTCGCAGTACATCGAAATACAGGTCTTCACCGAATTGGGTAGCCGATCCCTTATTGTTCCAATTGGTAGTATAATGGTGAAGGGAAAGTCCCCATACATTCCGGGTTCCGATATCACGCATCATCACTTCGGTCCAGTGGTAATCGGTGGTGTTGGCCCCGCTGATGATCCGGTTCAGCCGGTATTCCCCGTAATTTCGTGTATAGGTGGCATAATTCCGGTAAAGCTGGGCATAGTATTCGGGAGTCATGTTTCCTCCACATCCCCAGGTTTCATTTCCTATTCCCCAGAACCTTACTCCCCAGGGTTCTTCCCGGCCGTTCTGGCGGCGCAGGTCGGCCATGGGACTGACTCCGTCAAAATTCACATATTCCACCCATTTCGACATTTCTTCCACGGTACCGCTTCCAACATTGCCCACAATGATGGGTTCTGTTTCCAGTTGTTCGCAGAGATCAAGGAATTCGTGGGTACCGAAGCTGTTGTCTTCTGTCACACCGCCCCAGTGGGTATTGATCATTTTGGGGCGCTGGTCACGCGGACCGATCCCGTCCATCCAGTGGTACTCATCGGCAAAACAGCCGCCGGGCCACCTCAGGTTGGGAATTTTTGTGTCTTTGAGGGCCTCGACGATATCGTTCCTGATTCCACGGGTATTGGGAATATCGGAATCCTCGCCCACCCAGTAGCCTCCATAAATGCACCGTCCCAGGTGTTCGGAAAAATGTCCGTAAATATGGCGGCTGATAGTCTCTTCCCCCAGATCGGCATTGATAATGATCAGGGCTTTTCCGGGGGTATACGACTCACGGGGAGCCCTCTGCCGGAAATTTCTCTGCTGGCCATAGGTCTGGTTCATGGCTACCATGATCAGGCCTGCAAACAAAATGGTCAGTTTTTTACAATTCATCATTTCAACATATTAGGTATTTCATGTTTTCCAAGACAGGTATCCGGTGCTTCCGGATACCAACCGGCCGGAATCATCCTTCGGTCATCAGCCGAAACCACCGGCTCATAAATTTCCCCTTTCTCCACGATTGACGAGCTGCCCCATGGTAATTTTCAAAGGATACACCGGCCAGGCCGGTGTATCCTTTGAAAATTTACACAATTTCCCAGTCAATTACAACTCGAGCTTCTGCACCTGGGTATACAGGTACTCATTCACACCCTGTGTTTTCACACCGATCCGCACAAATACATAGTCCCTGTCGGCCATGTCGGCATCGAGGGTAATGCTGTGATTCACAGGCTGTGAAATATCGGGCGACGACAGAATATGACGCTGCTCATAATACCTGTGATCCAGGATTTTATTGGTCCCCACAAACAGAGTCACGTTATCAACATTTACAGGCTGTGTGCTCACCTGAGACACATTACAGGAAGAAGTAACAACTCCTCCGCTGTAGTTGAACGATTCGCCGGTAATAACAAAGAAAGGAACCACCGGAACATCCAGGGTGGTGGTTCCGCTTACCGTCACATCGATGGAATCGGTATTTACTTCATAGGGTCCTCCGGCCAGTCGCACCAGCTTGTAATCGCCGTCAAACAATCGGGCGGAATAGGATCCGTCCTGGGCAATGTATACGGGTATTTTGGAATACAATTCGTACCCGGGTTGCCACAGTTCGAGTTGAAGAGCATTCGACCTCACCCCGATGGAATTCCCGTTATACACCAGGTTCCCTTTTAAAAACGAGGTGGGTTCGTCGTAGTTATCTTTTTCGCATCCGGCGATAACCAAGATCAGCGCCAGGAAAAAGAATGATATAGCTGTTCTTTTCATAATCGTAGATTAATGGAATGGGTTTTGAATGATCAACGGGTTGTTATCAATCACGCTCTGCGAAATAGAACTGTAATAGTTCTGCATCTGGAAGAACCTCGGGCTGCGGAAGCGCGGGGCC
>DQWH01000015.1 GCA_011042635.1 Bacteroidota bacterium
ATATATCATAGATCACAAATTCGCGTCTGGCATAGTCCCTGTCCAGGAAAAGCCGCTTCACCGAGCGACTGATATATCCGGCCTGGTTCATCTGCTGGGCCCCTGCTTCGGCAGATAAAAAGGCCAGGAGAAGAAGGGAAAGCCCTTTCATCCGGAACATTAGCCTTATACACCGGTTTCCCTTCATGACATTCTCAATTTTCAGTAAAACTGAACTCGGCCCGCAAGAGATCACTGTCCATGGAAGAGCCTCCCACCATCGCTGTAAACCTGCCCGGTTCCACCCGCCATTGGAGGTCTTTACCGAGGAAGCCGAGCATTTCCGGGGTAATGGTGAATCGAACGGCCTTTTTCTCACCCGGTTCCAGATGCAGCCTGAAATAGGCTTTCAGTTCTTTAACCGGACGGGTTACCGAGCTGAGCTGGTCACGGATATACAGTTGCGCGACTTCCTCCCCGGCATACCTGCCTTGGTTGCTTATCTCCACGCTCAGTTCCAGAGAACCCTCTGGTGTTATGGTATTCTTGTCAAGGCTCAGCCCGGAATATACAAACTGGGTATAGCTCAATCCGAACCCGAAAGGGAAGAGGGGAGTGGAAGCTTCATCAACATAGGAATGAAAATACTGTGTTGGCTTATGATTGTACACGGTAAGCTGGTGGCCCGGGCTTCTCGGAATACTGATTGGAAGCTTTCCCGAGGGATTGGTATCTCCAAACAGGATCTTTGCCAGGGCCAGCCCGCCCATACAACCGGGCTCCCATGCTTCGATGAGAGCCTGGGCATGTTCTGCCACCCACTTAGTCGCCAGGGGGCGGCCATTCACCAGGACCACGATCACCGGTGTCCCTGTTTCCCAGATCGCCCTGATCAGATCATTTTGAAGGCCCAGGAGGTCCAGCCCTGATCGTGCAGCATTCTCCCCGCAGGTTTTTTCATTCCATTCCCAGCGTGAAGAATTTTCCCCTGCTACCACAATGGCCAGGTCAGCCTGCTGTGCTCTTTTTCCTGCTTCCGCAACATGGGCCGCGGTGACCTGCGCAGCATGCGATCCCACGTTCAGGTAATCCCATGTACAATCCGGATCGGCAGCCTCTAATCCATCCAGCACAGTGATGATATGATCTTCTGGTTGCCTGGAGCTCCAGTCACCTGTGAGCGACTGGTTATCGGCATTCGGTCCGGTCACCAGGATCCTGGAGTACTTCCCCCGGCTCAACGGAAGCAAGTTTTTTTCATTCCGCAGCAGAATAATGGACTTCAGGGCAGCTTCCAGGGCTGTTTCAACATGTTCAGCTGTAAAAAGGACGGAATCGCTCAGGGCAGAATCGGTGAAGGGCTGCTCAAACAGGCCCAGCCTGAATTTGGCTGCCAGGATCCTGCGAACACTCTGGTCGATCCGGCTTTCGGAGATCACTCCCTTTTCCACAAGACTGATGAGCGATTCCATAAAACCGGGTCCGTGCATATCCATATCCATCCCGGCCTCTACACTCAGGCCCGAGGCTTCCTCCATACTGCCAGCAATATGATGGCGGGTTTCCAGTCTACCGATATCCATCCAGTCGCTGATAAAAAATCCATCAAAACCCATCTCATTCCTGATTACCTCTGTCATCAGCCACTCATTCGCATGGCAGGGGATCCCGTTCAACTCGTTGTGTGCCGTCATGATACTCCCCACGCCTTCTTCAATTGCTGCCTGGTAAGGAGGGAGAAAGATCTCCCGGATGGTTCGTTCGGACAGGTCGGTGGGAGCTCCGTTGATCCCGTTTACCGACTGGCTGCCGGCAATCAGATGCTTGGCACAGGCCAGCACCTCTATATCCCGGCCGGGCCCTTTTTGCTGGAGGCCCCTGATGGTCATCCTTCCCATCTCCGATACCAGGAACGGGTCCTCTCCGAAAGTTTCACCGACCCGTCCCCAACGGGCATCACGGGCCACATCCACGTTCGGAGCGAAGGTCCAGGCTGAACCGGTGGCACGGACTTCGCGGGCAGTTTGCCAGAAGATCTTTTTAACCAATGCGGTATCCCAGGTGCTGGCCAGACCAATAGGGGTGGGGTAAACCGTAGCGCCCGGGACCATGGCATTTCCATGGATCGCATCGATCCCGATCAACAAAGGGATCTTCAGGCGGCTGTTCAATGCCATTTCCTGGAGCCTGTTGGCTTCCTCTGCGGTAAATACATGGAGAAAAGAACCGATCTGACCCTTCCCGATCATGGCAGCAATATCAGAGGAATGCAGTCCGGGGTAAAATCCATGGCTGTCGGATGTCTCCAGCTCTTCCTTGCTCATGTTCCGTTCAGCCTGTTTCATATGATGTTCGATCCCCACATACTGGCACATTTGCCCGATCTTCTCTTCCAGGCTCATCCGGCTCAATAGGTCTGATACCCTTTGTTCCACCGGCAGACCAGGGTCCTGGTAAGCCGGTGTAATGCTCTTCTCATTCTGACAGGAAATGAGGAAGGATATCGCGGCAAGGACGAGCCATTGGGAAAGCTCTTTCAACATAAGGTTCTGGTAGTTCTTCATTCTTGTAATGGATACGAAACATTCTTTTTCGTTTGGATCCCATTACCCATAACTGCAGGCAGCCGGGAGGGAGAAAGAAGGAAAGGGGAGGACCGGTGTGATGCCCGCCCTCCTCTGATTAATATCCCGGATTCTGGTCAGCTGAAGTGATCGCAGTATTGGCATTGATCTCATTCTGGGAAATAGGCAGGATCATGATCCGGTCATTGTCAGGATATTCAACGTCGCGCAATACCGTAAAATCATAGAGCGGATGGGTGTTGTGTGCAATGATCACATGCTCCCTGAAATAATCCCAGCCGCGCCTGCGTACCCTGAAGAAATCTTCCCCTTCGCCAAGCAGCTCGAACTGGTATTCGTACATGATGGAATCCCGGAATGTTTCCTGGGTCATCCCCGACCAGTTGGCAGGCTGGTTGGAGGTGGAATCCGGGGATACATAACGTGCCCTTGTCAGTACTTCATTTACGTAGGGATAGGCATTATCCGGTCCGTTCAGCTCATTCTCGATCTCAGCCAGCATCAGCAGGAGATCAGCATACCTAAAGATCACATAGCTCAAATGCTGGTTGTAGTTCAGAGAGGTAGGATCCTTCAGAAAATATTTGAATACGAAGGGATAACTCTGATGCTTGTCGTTCCTTTTGGTAGTGGTGGGGTAGGTGATCTTCATCTTATAATTGGTCTCGTTCGAGTAGAACCGGTATTCGGTCATAAAAGTGGACGCGATCCTGGGATCATTCGGATACCGGTTGGCATGGGCATCATACACTTCCAGGTTGGGTTTGAACCTTCCCCAGGTAGCCCTGCCCGCGTGGGCATTTGAGGCTGTAAAGAGCTGGTGCAGGCGAAGGGTATTCTCATCGTTTGAATAGAGTTCAAAGATGGATTCACTTGTATTGTTGCCGGTCTCTTCAAACCAGAGGGAGTGGAAATCCTGTACCAGCTGGTATTTCCCGTATACCTGGATTGCTTCGTCGTATGCATCCTGCCAGTAAGGGGTTTCTCCTGCTGTTTTATTTCCTGCCATCCACATGTAGACCTTTGCCAGGAGCATATTCGCGGCATATTTGGCCGGGCGGCCATCCTGGAATTCACCCACGTCGGGCAGGAGTTCCTTGGCCTTTTCCCCGTCGGCGATGATCTGTGCCAGAACATCATCCACCGGAGCCCTGGGGTAATTAAGCTTCTCGGTGGTTACCGAGGCAGTAATCAAGGGAACTGCACCCCATCCGCGAACCAGGTTGAAGTAGGTCAGTGCACGGATAAAATATGCCTGCCCCAGGATACTGGAATGCATGGCTTCATCCGGGAAACTGGTCTGCTCCATGTTCTCGATCAGGTTATTGGCCCGGCTGATGGTGGTATAACAGTCTCTCCATACATTCACCACAAAATTCAGGGAAGAAAAGGGTTTGAGCCCGGCTGCATCGGAGAGGCTTTTATCTCTGTTTGTATTATACAAACCAGAGGTCATGTTGAACAGGTGATGGTAATCAGCCCCGTAGTAATTGAAAGCAGCCAGATTCGAATAGATCCCGTTAAGCACTGTATTGGCGCCTTCCGGGTTATTAAAGAGGTTATCCGAGGTGAAGAAGTTGGGATTTTCCTCCATCTCACAGGAGCCGATGACCAGGCTGGTAAGGACTCCCAAACCGATGAGTTTGATCAGGTTTTTCATGGTATATTGTTTTTTCCCGTTTTAAAAAAAGTTAAGGTTGAGACCCAGGGTGAAGGTTCTGACATTCGGGGTTCCTACCCAGTCCACCCCCATGATGGTCCCCTCGAAAAGGAAGGAAGTGACCTGGGGATCAAAGCCCGAGTATTTGGTCAGGGTGAACAGGTTCCTGGCCGAAAGGGTCAGCATTGCATTGCCGATGTTTTTCAGAGCCGGCAGTTCATAACCAAGGGTTAGGTTGTTCAGGCGCAGGTAGCTGCCATCTTCCACCTGCCGGTCGCAGAAAAAGGAGGAATTGTCCCGGTACCCGATCCGCGGGTAGGTATTGGAGGGAGCGTCTGCCCTCCATGCCTGGGCGTAGGCATCCGCCTGGATATTCTTGCTTTGCCCTTCCGCATATCCCATTTCCAGGTTGTAACCGTTTACAATGTCGTTCCCGTAGCTTCCATCGAACAAAAGATAAAGGCTGAACTTCTTATAGTTGAAGTCAACGGAGAATCCGTAAAAGAAATCCGGGTTTGGGTTTCCGATAAAGGTTTTGTCCCAGTCATCGATGTTGCCGTCCCCGTTATGATCCACGAATAACACATCTCCGGCCACCAGCGGGTTACCTTTGTAGGTTGGCAGGGTTCCAGAGGCAACATCTTCCTCCTGGACGATCCCGTCAGATTCCAGGCCCCAGAAGAGCCCGATCTCCTCACCAACCATAAAGATGTTCGCCGGAGCCTTGAAGTAGGTGCCCGTGGACACATTGCTGCCCAGGTAGAATTCGCGGGTATAGGCTTCTCCATTAATATAAATGGTCTCTGAAGGAAGTCCCAGCTTGAGGATCTTGTTTTTATTGATCCCGATGTTCCCGCCAATGGACAGGCTGATGTTGTTATTCTGGAACAGCACCCCGTCGAGGTTGAATTCAACTCCCCTGTTCTGGATAGTTCCTTGATTCACGGTGATCACGCTGTAACCGGTGGACTCGGGAATGGGTTTCTCAAGAAGCAGATCTTCTGTTTTTTTCGAATACACATCGATCATCCCGTTGATCCTGCCTTCGAAAAAGGCAAAATCAATTCCGCCATTCAGCTGGCTGGTAGTTTCCCAGGTCAGGTTCACATTGGGGATCCTTGCCGGGGAAGTGCCCAGGATGGTTGATCCGGAATTGTTCACATAATAATTGGTGAAGTAGGTGAACAGGGTCTGGTAGGGGGGGATGCTGGAATTTCCAACCTGGCCCCATCCCAGTCGGATCTTCAGGTTATAGATGAAATCCAGGTCCCGCATAAAGCGTTCCTTACTGATCCGCCAGGCTGCGGCGAATGAGGGAAAATACCCGGTCTGGTTTCCCGGCCTGAACTTGGATGACTGGTCGGTCCGCATACTTGCTGTCAGGATGTAACGGTCGCGATAGGAATAATTCACCCTTCCCAGCACAGAGAAAATGCTTTCATCCCTGAGATCGATCGCATAAGGCGACATCGCCAGCTGTCCGGCCTGGGGGGCCAGGGTCCTGAGCGACTTGATGGGGAAATCGGCCACCTCATAGGTGGTGGCTTTGTATGATGTTCCGTCGTAAGTTGTTCCCAGGGTGGCATTGATCCTGTGCCAGTCGAACTTTACGTTATAGGACAACAGGTTATCAAGGGTGTAGGAATAACGGGTAAGTCCTGAATAGGTAGCATAGCCGTTCGAAAGGTTCCCCTTGAAGATCTCTGTTCCATACCAGCGTTCACGGTCTTTGGTCCTGTAGTCCAGCCCGCCTCTGAGGGAATAGGTCAGGTTCTCTGTAATTTTATAATTAATTACAGAGGACAGGTTGATCCTTGTTTCTTTAGCCAGGTCATCGTAATTGGCGAGCCAGGCCAGTGGGTTGGAGATCTCCAGGTCCAGGTCATTAATATTATCATCCGAATAGCCTACCACAGGCCGGTAATTCAGCACCTGTTTGGTAAAGCTTCTGTTTCCGCCTGAACGGCTGCCTGCCTGTGCAAAACTTCCATTCTGGTACATGAAGCTGGCCCGGTTTTCCATGCTCAGGCGTTTGGTGAAATTCTGGTCCAGGTTGATCCTTAAATTAACGGTCTTCATCTCCGTCTTTTCCACGATCCCATTTTCATCGCTGAAGGAACCGGAAATATAATAGCGGGTCTGGTCGCTCTTTCCGCTGACAGAAAATCCGGCATTTACACTCTTGCTGAGTTTGTAGACTTCGTCCTGCCAGTCAAACTGGGCATAAGGAGTATCTCCTATAACAGGAATGGTGTCATTCCAGGTCAGGGGATAGACCTGTCCGTTATCTATATAATAACGTGCCTTGTCGTTGACCGTTTCCAGGTATTCATTCTGGTATTCTGCCCAGGATATTCCATCCAGGAGATCCATTTTGCGGGACAGGTCAGCGATCTCATAGTTCACATAGGCGTTCATACTGGGTTTGCCGGCGAAGTTCTGACCCGATTTGGTCGTGATCAGGACCACCCCATTGGCTCCGCGGGAACCATAAATGGCCGTGGCAGAGGCGTCTTTCAGGATCTCGATGCTCTCAATATCCCTTACGTTCAATCCGGTCAAACCATTCTGGTCAGTCTGAAGCTCATTGGCGTCCGAACTGGCATCTTTGACATCTTCCCCTGCAGAATTCACGATCACTCCATCGATCACATAGAGCGGTTCATTGTTCCCCCGGAGGCTGTTGGTCCCCCGGATCCTGACACTGACTGCCCCTCCGAGGTTTCCTGCATTGGCCGAAACATTTACCCCGGAAG
>DQWH01000175.1 GCA_011042635.1 Bacteroidota bacterium
TCGTTAACCAGAACCCCATCGGAAGATCATCCCGTTCCAATCCGGTAACCTACATCAAGGCATGGGACGATATCCGCAAGCTGTTTGCCGATCAGCCCGCCTCCCGCTACAACGGGCTCAAGCCCTCCCACTTTTCCTTCAATGTGGAAGGAGGACGTTGCGAGGAATGCCAGGGAGAAGGGGTTATCCGGGTGGAAATGCAGTTTATGGCCGACGTGGAACTGGTTTGCGAAAGCTGCGGAGGAAAACGCTTCAAGGATGAAGTGCTTGAAGTGCAATACAGGGGTAAAAATATCTATGACGTGCTGCAGCTCACCATTGACGAAGCCATCGAATTCTTCCCGGGCGACGAAGGCCCCGGGCAAAAAATTGCAGCCCGGCTGAAGCCCCTGGCCGATGTGGGACTGGGATACATCAAACTGGGGCAGTCGTCCAGCACCCTCAGCGGGGGAGAAAGCCAGCGGGTCAAGCTGGCTTCCTTCCTGGGAAAAGACCACACAGCTGAAAAAATACTCTTCCTGTTCGACGAACCCACCACTGGTTTGCATTTTCACGATATCAACAAACTGCTGCAATCTTTCCATGCATTGATCGAACAGGGTCACACCGTGATCATTATCGAACACAACCTGGAAGTGATCAAATCGGCCGACTGGGTCATCGATCTGGGTCCGGAAGGAGGAGAGGAAGGAGGCCATGTACTCTTTGAAGGCACCCCGGCCGGCCTTGCCGGGGCAGACCATTCCTATACCGGCCGCTTTCTGAAACAGAAAATGGGTAACAGGGAAGGATAACCCGGATTCCCGATCCCGGCAGGTATATAAAAAAAGGCCGCCCATTCAGGACGGCCTCCGGCAAAAAGGTTTAGGTTAGGTTAGGGTGGTTATTATTTTTCCCTGAAGCCGAACATAATGGCCACACAACCGCTTTCGGCTTCCACAGGATTATCGTGCACCGCCAGAACCTTAACGGCAATTTTCAGCTGCTGGCTTGATTCGAGCCTGAAATCCCATATTCTGGCGTAGTTATTGTCTTTATTGCTGTACAGCACGTTCCTGTTGGCATCGATTACCTCAAATTGTATTTCGGGAAGAGCATCGGATCCGCAGATAGCAATTCTGTATTCCTGATCCGAATAGAATGTTTTATATAATTCGGCTTCTTCTCCTTCGGTCAGTATAGCTGCATGATAGTTCCCATCATGAAGATAGGGACTCAATTCCATCTTACATATCTTTTTGGCAAATCCTTTACACTGCGCGCTGGCAGACGAAGGAAGAAGAAAAGCCAAAATGAAAAACAGAAATATTCCCTGGATCAGTTTTTTCATAACGAAGAATATTTTATAATACGAATTCGGTTCTGATGGCTTTCACTTTATCACTCAACTCGGCAAAATTTTCGGGGGTGAGACTGGACTGGGTTACCGATTTCAGGGTAGTGACATTGGACTCTTCATCGTATTCGGGGTGTATCTCTGAAGTAGTTACCTTGATCTTGTCGAAAATTTCCTTCAGTTCATAAATATCTTCCAGAATGGAGGTAACGTCAGGATCCTGTTTATTTTCCTCCAGCAGTTTGATCACAATACCGAGGGAAAGTTTCTGATCGACGATCCTATCAACCAGTTTATTGCCCTCAAATTCGCTGCGGTTTACCAGTTCGGTGGCAATATACAATCCTTCTATCCAACCTCCTACCAGCACCATGGCTGCAATGGCGGGACGATCGTTTTCAGCAAGGAAAGAACTGGAATTCATGAAAGTTTCCGAGATAATATCCATGATCTCATCCCGGTTGTTCACATTTTCTTCCAGCCGTTCGATAGTGGTGTTGTCGATCGCGTCAAGTATGCCCAGTCCGTCAGCCATCCGCTTGGCCGCATTCATATAGTTGATGGAGGCCTGGGTTTGATCATACAGGCTGGCAAAGCTGAGGTTACAGGTGTAAATTCCCAGATTCACGGCCTGGCTTTTCTTGGTATTGTAATTGGGGGCATTTTCCACCGGATTCAGCAAGTCTGCATCATAGGTTGCCCCGGCCGACTTGATCAGCAGGGCGGTTTCCAGAGGAGAAGGCAGGGAATAAAAAATTTTCCTGGCCTCACTGATATCCTCGAAAATATCCTGGTTCACCTCGGTCATATCCACAGTCACTTCCGTTTCGGGGGTTTTGTCCCCGCCCGATTTGCAGCCGACCAGATACCCGGAAAACAAAATGACCGGCAGGTATTTGAAAATGGCGGGGTTCAAGGAAAGAAGCTTCATAATACGCTGTTTTTTATGCGATTGCTTACTGTTTGAACGTATCTTAAAAGTAAAATTAATATTTTTTTTTTAATTACAAAACAGCATGACTTTGGCCGGCTGTGGTATCCGGGCTTCCGACGTACTGAATATTTTTCACAAGGTATTACAATTTTCCTTTCTTTGTAAATGATAAGAGTTTTTTTTCGAAAATAGAATGATCGTAACGGTATGGAAATGCCCCGGAAAGATATCCGCAAAATCAGGAAACAGATACGGTCGGGTAATCCGGCCTACGTGATGGAAGGCATCAGAATATGCCGTGAACATGAAGAAGCCGACATCCTGAGCGACCTGATAAGGGTTCTGAGCAAGGATCCGGCCCCTGCGCTCCGGCAGGCTATTCTGGGACTGATCTCCGACCTGAACAGCCAGCTCGCGGTTCCGGTACTGGTCAGGGCAATAAGGGAAAATCCCCGGCATCCCTATCTGCAGGAGATCCTGGCGGCCTGCTGGCAGTCGAGAATGATCTTTCATGAACACATCCCATTCCTGATCGATCTGATCATTTCGGGAAATTACATGATCAGCCTCGAATCATTGACCATTCTGGAAAACGCCTCCGAACTGGCCGGCAAGGATACCCTGGAAAAAGAACTCAACCGCCTGGAAAAGCACATACCCCAAATGGATCCCGACAAGCAGAATCTGGTGAGGGAAATGATCAGAGGGCTTCGTAATCCGGCCTGAGGAGAAAACGGATATCAATGGTGCCCTGAAAAATACTTCATGAATTGAGAACGTTCATATACTGCCGGATCGGGCAGATTCTTATAGTTCATTTTCCCCCTGAACTCATCCAGTGACCGGTATGAATGGTCTTTCATCCACTGTTCCACCTGACGTTTCATTACCCCCAGGTGCCTGAGTCCCTTGCGGTACAGGACAGAACAAACCTGGGCCACCCGCGCACCCGCCAGAAGCTGTTTCACAACAGCCATCCCGTCGTGTATCCCGGTGGAAGCGGCCACATCCATTTTTTCCACCATACCGGTAACAATGCCTACCCAGCGCAGGGAATGCCTGATATCGGACGGGGTACTGAACACACTGGCCGCCGTGAAGTTCATCTTTTCCGGGTCGATATCGGGTTCGTAGAAACGGTTGAAAAGAACCACTCCGTTGACCTTTCTTTTGTAAAGCTGATCCACCAGATACACCAGATTGGTAAATCCCTGACCCAGCTTAAAGGCCACCGGAACAGATATCTGCTCCCTGATCTTTTCGGCCAGGGAAAAATAGGTCTCTTCCCACGAATGACAGAGAACTTCCGGATCAAGAGGAAGGAAATACATGTTCACCTCAATGGCATCGGCACCGGCTTCCTCCATCCTTCTGGCAAAGCCGGTCCATTCGCCTGCAGACACACAGTTCACACTGGCAATAACCGGTATTTTCACCTCTTTTTTTGCCTTTTCTATCAGGCCGAGATACTGATCGATGCTGTTATTCTTTGTATAATACCTGATATAGTCGCCGGCTTCGGGATAATCATGGGATGCAGACAGTTTTCCGGCTTCGTACAAGATCTGTTCCTCGAAAAGGGATTTGAGGACCACGGCTCCCGCACCCTGCTCTTCCATGATCCGAATCTTGTCGGGCTGGCCGGTCAGACCGCTGCTGGCCGCCACGATGGGGGTAGGCAGCTTTAATCCCAGATAGGTTGTTTCCAGTGGATTCATTTTTATGGATATTGCAGATTCGATCCAGATTAAATGGCACAGCTTCGTTCACCGAAAATCAGGCTTCCTATCCTGACCATGGTGGCCCCTTCTTCCAGGGCCACGGGATAGTCGCCCGACATCCCCATGGAAATCTCACGAAAACTGTTGTCGTCACGAAAATAATCGTTTTTCAAGGTACGAAAAATCCCTGCCAGTTTCCTGAACTCTTTTCTTACCTGTTCCATGCGATCGGTAAAGGTGGCCATGCCCATTACTCCGAGAATCTTCACATGGGTCATGTCCCGGAATTGAGGTGAATCCAGCATCTCCCGGGCCTCCTGCATATCGAGGCCGAACTTGGTTTCCTCCTCGGCAATATGAAACTGAAGAAGGCAGGGAATAACCCGCCCGTTCTTGCTGCCTTCCTTATTGATCACCCGGAGCAGTTTCATGCTGTCGACCGACTGGATCAGGCTGACAAACGGAGCGATGTATTTCACCTTGTTTGACTGCAGGTGCCCCACCATATGCCATTCGATATCGCGGGGTAAAGCCTCCCCTTTCGATACCAGCTCCTGCACCTTGTTTTCTCCGAACACCCGGTGCCCGGTGTCGTACGCCTGCATGATCTCTTCCCGGGTTTTGGTCTTGGAAATAGCCACCAGGGTTACACCTGCAGGCAGTTCCTGTTTCAGACGCCTGATATTTTCTGCAATATTCACCGGTGTTTCCTGCATCCGTATTCCGCTCCTTTCAGTCTAGGCTGTGAACAATCAGTCCGCTTCGCAGTTTGGGTTCGAACCAGGTGGTTTTGGGAGGCATAATATTCCCCGAATCGGCAATCCTGATCAGCTGGTCCATGGAAACAGGATACAGGGCAAAGGCCGCTGCCATTTCGCCGCTGTCGACCCTTCGTTTCAGCTCGTCCAGGCCGCGTATGCCTCCTACAAAATCGATCCGTTTGGAAGTACGCAGGTCTTCAATCCCCAGAAGGGGTTTCAGTACATGGTTGGTGAGCACCGTCACATCGAGCACCCCGATGGGATCTTCGGGATCATACGTACCTTCCTTTGCTGTCAGCGAATACCATGTTCCGTCCAGGTACAGAGAAAAATTATGCAGGGCGGACGGACGGATTGGCTCACTGCCCCCGGGTTCGACCACGAAGGCTTTTTCAAGCTTTTTCAGGAACTCCTCCGGACTGTGTCCGTTCAGGTCTTTCACCACCCGGTTGTAGTCAATGATCGAAAGCTGGTTGGAAGGAAAATGCACGGCCAGGAAATAATTGTATTCTTCTTTCCCCGTATGATGGGGATTTTTGCTCCTCATTTCCTTGCCTACCAGTGCCGCTGCGGCGGTGCGGTGATGTCCGTCGGCTACGTATACATAATCCACCGCAGCAAACAGGTTGACCAGCCTCGATATCACCGCTTTGTCCCGGATCACCCAGAAATGATGTCCGAAACCGTCATCTGCGGTAAAATCGTATTCGGGCTCGTGCCGAACGGTTTCGGCAATGATCTCATCAATTTCCTTCACCGGATGGTAGGTAAAAAATACCGGTTCGTAATTCATCCGGCTGACGCGGACATGGTTTTTACGGTCTTCTTCCTTGTCGGGGCGGGTCAGCTCATGCTTGCGGATCACATTGTTCACATAATCTTCCACACCGGCACACCCAACCAGCCCGTACTGCGTACGACCGTTCATGGTCTGGGCATACACATACAGGTATTCGTCCGGGTCCTGAAACAGAATACCCTCTTTCATCAGCCGGTCGAAATTCTCCTTGCCTTTTTGATAAACCTCCGGGTTGTGTTCATCCACCTCATCAGGCAGGTCAATTTCAGGTTTCACCACATGCAGGAACGAATAAGGATTTCCTGCTGTTTCTTTTTTGGCTTCTTCACGATTCAGCACATCATACGGTCTGGAGGCGATCAGGGATACTTTTTCCTTCACTGGCCTGATCCCTCTGAACGGTTTTAATATCGCCATAGATTCTTACGGTTTTTTTACTTATTTACCTGAAAACGTGTGTCTCCTTTTTTGAAATAATCAACGATCTGCCGTGCGGCCGCCACCCCGGCATTGATGTTGGCTTCGGCCGTCTGGGCACCCATCTTTTTCGGAGTAAAATAGAACCTGCCTGGAAACTCCTTCTCCAGCAGATCCTTGTTATCGGGGGCAATATCCGATACATAGCCAAAATCGGGACGTTCCCGGAACATCCGCACCAGCGAATCTTCGTCCACTATTTCCTTTCTGGCCGTATTCACCAGAACGGCGCCCTGTGGCATAAGCGAGAGCAGGGAATAATTCACAGATCTGCGGGTTTCATCGTTCAGCGGCATGTGCAGCGAAACATACTGGCAGGTACGGTACAGTTCTTCCTCACTCGACAGGAAGATCAATTCTTCCCGGGCTACCTGCTTTTTCTCAACATAGGGATCGAAAATATGCACGGTCATGTCAAATCCCTGCGCTATACGGGCCACCTGTTTCCCCACATTTCCGAATGCACATATCCCCAGCTTTTTTCCCCTGAGCTCCGTACCCGGTTTTCCGTTGAACTGGTTCCGGGCAAAATATACCATCATGCCCACGACCAGTTCGGCTACCGCATTGGCATTCTGTCCGGGAGTGTTCATGGCCACCACCCCCTTGCGGGTACATGTTTCCAGGTCAATATTGTCATAGCCGGAACCTGCCCTCACTACCACTTTCAGGGATTTTGCAGCGTCAAGGACTTCGGCATCGACCACGTCACTGCGTATGATCAGGGCCTCAACTCCTTCCACCGCTCTGAGCAGCTCGGACTTTTCGGTATATTTTTCAAGCAACTGGAGCTTGTAACCGGCATCGTCGGCGATCTGCCTGATCAGATCGACGGCTTTCGGAGCAAATGGTTTTTCGGTTGCTACCAGAA
>DQWH01000072.1 GCA_011042635.1 Bacteroidota bacterium
ACTGGTGATCTGCGTGCTGACCCTGCACACCGGCAATATCCTCACCGCTTTTCTGGCCCATCTCACCATGGCCCTGTCAACCGAGTATTTTGCCATCCGGGCCAATCCTGACATGCGTTTTATTTCAAAAAGACGATCATGAAATATTTCATTACCGGCATTACGGGATTTACGGGGCAGAAACTGGCCGAAGAGCTGACCGCCAGGGGACACTTTCTGCGTGGACTGGTAAGGGACAAAGGAAAAATTCCCGCCAGTCTTCAGGCCGGTGTAGTATGGGTGGAAGGCAATCTGTCGGACAGGGAGGCGCTGCAAAGGCTGGTCGCGGGATGCGACGGAGGGTTCCATCTGGCCGCCAATACCAGTGTATGGCCCACCGACCCGGATGCCCATATCAGGGATAATGTCACGGGAACCCTGAATGTGCTGGAGGTAGCCCGGGAGGCGGGGGTAAAGAAAACGGTCATTGTCTCCACGGCGGGCGTATTCGGGCCCTCCCGGCAGGGGGGGGAAACTACCGAAGCATCTCCCCGCCCGGCCGTATATCACACAAAGTATGAAACATCAAAGGCTCTTATGGAGCTGGAAGTAAAAAAACGTGACGACCTGGCCGGCCTGTGGGTTATGGTACACCCCACCCGGGTATACGGACCGGGCATTCTGAACCATGCCAATTCGGTGACCCGTATCATCGACCGGTACCGGCGGGGAAAATGGAGAATCCTTCCGGGTACCGGCCGTCCGAAAGGCAACTATGTATATATTGATGATGTGGTGAACGGCATGATTCTGGCCATGGAAAAAGGGAAACCCGGGGAAAACTACCTGCTGGGAGGGGAAACCCTTTCCTTCAGGGAATTCTTTCAGATTCTGGGACAGGAATCGGGCCGCCCGAGGGTGATGGTGCCGGTTCCGGGGGCACTGCTCATCGGCATGGCCCGGATCATCAGCCTGCCGGCCGACCTTGCCGGCCGGACTCCCCTCATCACGCCTTCTTTTATGAAAAGGTACCTGCACCATTGGATGCCTTCCAGTGAAAAGGCTGTCCGCGACCTTGGCTACCGGATCACCCCTTTTCGTGAAGGAGTGCGGAAAACCCTGAAATGGCTGCAAGAAACGGAAATGGAAAAGGGACGCTAAAGCCGGAATTATTCGTATTCAATAAAATTAAAATTGGTATCGAGAATGGACGCATAGTATTCTCCCCGTTCCAGGATATCGTCATCTCCTTCCTCATAAAACCAGTTGATCACAAGCCGTCCTCCTTTTTTCCCTACATTCAACAGCTCCTGAAGAATATCCAGAATCATCCGGGCCGAACTGCTGTTAAAATACTCCAGTTTGATATTCACCACGGTTTCAGGCTGCGGATTCTGCAAATATCCTTCTACCCAGTGTTTTATGGGTTTAAAAAACTCCACTGCATTTTCAGTGATGGAACGCCCGGAAAAAGAAATGGCACCGGCGGGATTCAGGATAATCTCCGGGGTCCGTTTGGTAGGTTCCAGTTTAAACAATTCCATAACTGAAAGTTCTGCTTAAAAATACATATTTTTTATGACTATTCTGCAGAGCAATTCATTTGCCTGATTTTTTATACCGGATTCTCACATGGGGAAACGGGCCAGCGGCACCGTCTCCTGCCCTGTCCTTTCCCCGGCAAGGTACTTGTAATAAGCTGTAACACCTATCATTCCGGCATTATCGGTAGTATAAATGAATTCTGGAATATAGATATTCCAGCCATGCCGTTTTGCTCTTTCCTCCAGGGCATCCCGCAGGTACTGATTGGCCGACACACCGCCGGCAATCCCTATCTCTCTGATCCCGGTCTGTTCGCTGGCTTTCTCCAGCTTGTCCATCAGCACCTCAATGATGGTATACTGGATGGAGGCACTGAGGTCGACTTTTTTTTCTTCTATGAAACGCGGATTTTTCTTAACCTCGTCACGCACCAGGTAGAGGAATGAAGTTTTCAGTCCGCTGAAACTGAAATCCAGTCCCTCGATGCGGGGACGGGCAAAAGCAAAGGCATGAGGGTCACCTTCCCGGCTGAGCCGGTCAATGACAGGTCCGCCGGGATAAGGAATTCCCAACACTTTGGCACATTTGTCAAAAGCCTCTCCTGCCGCATCGTCGATGGTTTGCCCGATCACTTCCATTTCCAGATACCCTCTGGCCACAACAAGCTGGGTATGGCCGCCTGACACCAGCAAACACAGAAACGGAAAACCGGGTGTTTTGACCTGTTTGCCGGGTTCTCTGGCCCAGTGTGCCAGAATATGGGCATGCAGATGGTTGACCCCGATCAGCGGGACCCCAAGGGAAAGGGCCAGTCCTTTGGCAAAGGAAACCCCCACCAGAAGCGAACCCAGCAAACCCGGTCCCTGCGTAAATGCCACCGCACTGAGCTCGTTTTTCTTTACCCCGGCTTCTTTCAGGGCCTGATCCACCACGGGCACCACATGCTGCTGGTGAGCCCTGGAAGCCAGTTCGGGAACCACTCCTCCATAGTTACGGTGCACTTTCTGGTTGGCGATCAGATTCGACAGCACCATCCCGTTGCGCACCACGGCGGCCGAGGTATCGTCACAGGAAGATTCGATAGCAAGAATGGTCACATGCATTTCGTCCCCAAGATATTCAGGTATTCAAACTTTTTTTATTTCTTTTGCGTTTGCAAGTTAAAGGCCGTAAAGTTATCAAAAAAATCCTCAAAACCGGACTTATTATTCTGCTGGTGATCACCGGATTGGTGCTGGCAGGTTATGTGGCGATTCATATTCCCGGGGTACAGACCGAGGGGGTAAAGAAGGCCGTTACCTATCTCGAAAAAGAGCTGGGCAACCGCATCGGGTTTACTGCGGTACGGGTCAGGCTTTTCAATCGGGTAATGATGTCTGATTTTTATCTGACCGACCTGCAGGGGGATACACTGGTCAGGGCGGACATCTTTTCGGCCCATCTGCGGCGTTTCCGCCCGCGTGACCGGGAGCTTTTCATGAGCCGGATCATTCTGGAAAACCCCGATATTCGTTTCCGGGTAGACACGGCGGGGGAATTCAATCTCACTTTCCTGGTGAAAGCGCTGAAAAGAAAAGACTTCTCCAAACCCAAAATGAGGCTCAGGTTCGACGAAATCATTCTGAGGGAAGGCCGGTTCACGTTCCGTGACGAAAGGGTAAAACCCGGGGAAAAGGGGGTTCAGTTTGCCGACCTGGAAATGAACGATCTGGATCTTTCCCTGGACGGGCTCCGGGTGGTACGCGACAGCATTTCCTTTAATATCAGGCACCTTTCCTTCCTGGAAAAGTCGGGATTGCTTGTCAGGAACTGGAGTTCCGAAAACATGATCCACAAGCAGTTTGCCGAGATCAGATCGCTCAGGCTCCAGACAGGCAGGTCCTCGGTGCGTCTGCCTTCCCTGCGGCTGGACTATCCCTCCTATTCTTCCCTGAAATTTTTTTCCGACAGTGTTCGGATGCAGATCGGTATTGAAACATCGAACATAGCCCTTTCCGATATTGCGCTGTTTGCACCCGCCCTGGAGGACATCAACGAAACCGTATTGCTGGAAGGGAAAATAAACGGCAGGCTGAGCAATCTGAACGGCCGGGATCTGAAAATGTTCTACGGCGGCAACACCTATTATCAGGGGAATTTTGACCTGATCGGCCTCCCCCGGATTAACGAAACGTTCATTTTTTTCGAAGTGGAAGAGCTGGTCACTACGGCCGGCGATATCGAGACACTGAAATTTCCCCGGAACAACAGAAGGATCAGGCTGCCCGACAACCTGCGAAAACTGGGCAGGATCACCTACCGCGGTAATTTTACCGGGTTCACCGATGATTTTGTAGCTTACGGAAGACTTGATACCGATCTGGGGGAATTATCCCTGGACCTTTCGTTTAAGCCCGATTCCGCACATTATTTCAGCTATGAAGGTTCGGTCAGGACCTCCGGGTTCAGGCTGGGAAAATTCATTTCAGCCGAACCGGCAGTGGGCAATATTGCCCTTTCGGTGAATCTGGCCGGGATCAGCCGGAGCGGAAGAGAATTCCGCGCCGAACTGGACGGGGTGGTCGATTCCCTGCTGCTAAAGGGTTACCGGTATACGAATATCGACCTGGAAGGGAAAATGACGGAAAAAATGTTTGACGGGTCGGTGGAGGTGGAAGACCCGAATGTGAAGCTGAGCTTTCTGGGATTGCTGGATTTTTCAGGAGAAACCCCGGAATTCGACTTCACTCTGAACGTTCCCCGGGCCAATCTGCACAACCTGAACATCGACAGGCAGGATACCTCATCCACGCTCAGCATGCTGCTGACAGCCAATTTCAGGGGAAGCAACCTCGACAATCTTGACGGCGACATTAAGCTGTTCAACTCATCACTGCAAAGGCACGGCCGGGAATGGAATATTTACGATTTTTCCCTGATGGCCATGAACCGGCCCGATACCAGTATGATCATGCTTCGCACCGACTTCATGAATGCGGAGATCCTCGGGAAATATGAGGTGGCCTGCCTGCCCGACGCTTTTGAGTTCCTGTTGCAGCAGTATCTTCCTGCCATGGGAAGGAGAAAAATTAACCCGGACAGCCTGGCCATGAACGATTTTACCTATCACATCACCTTTCGGAACATGGATCCCATGTTGCAGGTACTGTTACCTGAATACAGTATTTCTGAAGGGGCCACCCTCAGCGGAAGGTTTGCTCCGGCAGACACCGATTTTTCCTTTACGGGAAATATTGACAAACTGGGATTCGGAAAAAACTATTTTTCCAATCTCCGGGTAAATACTACATCGGACGATTCCCGGTATATTGCCCGTTTACAGGCCGAACATCTGTATCTGAGCAGGAATTTCGACCTGGTTGATCTCCGTTTTTCCTCCTGCCTGCAGAATGACAGCCTCTCCATCGATATTCGCTGGGACGACCAGGCCCGGATACGGAATATGGGAGAAATGCATACCCTGGCACATTTCATCCCTTCGCCGACCGGTAAATACCCCGCCATGGATATCCTGATCATGCCCTCAAAGTTCATGGTTCAGGATACCCTCTGGACCCTTTTCCCCACCCAGATCAGGATCGACTCTTCCTACACACAGGTTGACGGGTTCCGCCTGCAGAACCACAACCAGGTGCTGGCCATGCAGGGAGCCGTTTCCTCCGATCCTGCCGACACCATGCACGTGGACTTCCAGAACCTCAACCTGGAGCTGATCAACCTGTTCCTGAACAATGAAAAAACCGTGCTGGAAGGGATTATTCACGGACAGGCCTCCCTGTCAAGCCTTTACCGCCAGCCGATGTTCTCCTCACAGCTCGTGATCCATGACCTGGCCATCAACCGGGAGGTCATTGGAAACACTACCATGACCAGTGTGTGGGAACCTGAAAGCAAAGCCATCAAAACAACGGCTTATGCCATGCGGAATGACGACCGTACCATATTGCTCGACGGACAGTATTTTCCGGAAAGCAGTGCACTGGATTTCGAAATTGGGATAGAAAAGCTGAGGCTTCAGCTTCTGCGGCCATTCCTGTCGAAAGTGTTCAGAGATGTCAACGGAATGGCCAGCGGGAACCTTACCCTGAAGGGTACCACCCGGGAACCCCTGCTGAACGGAAGGATTAATATGCAGAAAGCCATCATCGATCTGCAGTTCCTCAACACCCGTTACAGTTTCACCCATCCCCTGGTTATCAGGGACAATTCCCTGTTTTTTGAGGAGGTGCAGGTTTACGATGACCGGGGCCATACGGCCACCCTGAACGGAAAGATCGTCAACGAATCTTTCCGCGACCTGATGCTGGACATGACTCTCGATGTCCGGAATTTTCACTTCCTGAACACCGACTACAGTAATAATAGCGATTTTTACGGAACCGCCTTCGGCACCGGCGTGGTAAGGATCAGCGGCCCGCCGAACGACCTCGAGATCCGGATCACCGCCCGCACGGAGGAAAATACAACAATATACATTCCGCTGACATCCGGGAGTGAAATACAGGAAGTGAATTACATCCGTTTTATCAACACCCTACCCGACGCCGCCAGCGAGATAGACAAAAAGGAATACGAAGTAGACCTGTCAGGGATCAGAATGAATTTCAACCTCGAGATCACTCCCGCCGCTGAAACACAACTGATCTTTGATTCACGGATGGGTGATATCATCAGGGGCCGGGGCTACGGAAACATCAACATGGAAATAAACACTTTCGGCAGGTTCCGGATGTTCGGGGAGTATGAATTCACCGAAGGCGATTACCTGTTTACCCTGCAGAACATTATCAACAAGCGCCTGGAGATCAGGGAGGGAAGCAAGATCATCTGGAACGGCGATCCCCTCGATGCCCATATTGACCTGGAGGCCGTATACAGCCTGCGAACATCCCTCTATGAACTGTTCATGGAAGAAAATTTCAGAAGAAGAATCCCCGTGGAATGCCAGTTATTCCTCACCAACAGGCTGATGAACCCTAATATCCGCTTTGACATATACCTGCCCACCACCGATGAGGAAACACGCAATTACCTGAAAAATGCCATCAACACCGAAGAAAAGCTCAGCAAGCAGTTCCTTTCCCTGCTGGTATTGAACTCGTTCCTGCCCGATCCCAATATCAATCCCATGGCCTCGACCAATCCGCTGGGCAACTA
>DQWH01000051.1 GCA_011042635.1 Bacteroidota bacterium
ATCTCCAGCAGGCCGAAATAGGCTGTCAGCCCGGTCAGCCCGAGAACATCGAGCCAGGCGGTTTCCGGTCCCAGCTCCGGCTCGATGCGGGTAAGGGTGTTGTCTTTTACCAGGGCATATTCTTGCCAGCCAAAGGGCCCGGTGACCAGGTCGCCGGCCTAGTATCTTTCTGAACCCGAGGCCGCCACCTCCCCGATACCGTCACCGCCCATCACTTCACCCATTTCGTAGGGTGGAACATATGATTTGACATGGTTCATCCGGTTCCGCATGTAGGGGTCGACCGAAACATATCTGACCTTCATCAGTACTTCCCTTTCTGCGGGTTCTGGAATTTTTTCCGTTTCCATCCTGAAATCGGTGGCTTTCACCTGACCCATCGGCCGGACGGCCAGAACGTATTTCCTGTTGCTGGTCATAAACTTCAGGTTTTCTGCTTTTTGGCGCTCAATCGCCCAGGCAGGTGCCTACCAGGCGCGCACTCCGGATCCATGGATGGTCGGGGGGGACCATCTTCCGTTTCCCCACCACCTCTTCCAGAGGCACGGGAACCGTTTCATTGTCGTTTGCCGCTACCATAATTCCGTATTTCCCCTGTTTGATATAATCGGCGCAGGCGGTACCCAGGCGGGTGGCCAGCAGCCGGTCGGCAGCCGAGGGGGTGCCGCCCCGCTGGAGATGCCCCAGAATGGTGACCCTCGATTCGAGTTTGGTTATCTCTTCCAGTTGTTTCGCCAGTTCCAGGGTTTTTCCCGTACTGTTTTTATCGATATTTTTCATCTCCTGCCTCAGTTTTTCCCTCTCCTCCTTGTTTTCTGTTTTCTCTGCCTTTTTCTTCAGGTTGCTTATCCGGTCCATGGCTGTTTTGGAAATGGCCCCTTCAGCCACGGCCACAATGCTGAACGGGCTCCCTTTCCTGCTGCGGTCGAGAATGGATTCGGCCACAATGTTCACATCGTAGGGTATCTCGGGGATCAGGATTACGTCGGCACCGCCGGCCACCCCGGCTCCCAGGGCCAGCCAGCCGGCCCGGTGGCCCATGATCTCCACCACGATGATCCGGTGGTGGCTGTGGGCGGTGCTGTGCAGCCGGTCAATGGCATCCACGGCAATTCCCAGGGCCGTGTCGAATCCGATGGTGATCTCCGTCCCCGCCACATCGTTGTCGATGGTTTTGGGCAGGGTGATCACATTCAGTCCGTGTTTGGCCAGGTGCCAGGCGTTTTTCATGGTGCCGCCCCCGCCCAGGCATACCAGGCAGTCGAGGTGGCGGTTGTGGTAGTTCTCCACGATCACGTCGGTCATATCCATAATCTTGCCGCCTACGGGCATTTTGTGAGGCTTATGCCGGCTGGTGCCGAGAATGGTGCCCCCGATGGTGAGAATACCCGAAAGGCTTTTCCTGTCGAGAGGCATGGTTCGGTTTTCCATCAGTCCCCTGAATCCGTCGCGGAACCCGATCACGGTCATGCCGTACTCGCTGATGGCGGCCTTGCCGATGGCCCGGATGGCGGCATTGAGGCCGGGCGTATCGCCTCCGCTGGTGAGTATGCCGATGTACTTACTCATGGATCTGGTCGTTTTCACCTGATTATTCTGTGGGGGTATCTTGTGATTCCTTTTCGTTGCTCACTTCCGCTTTCTTTTCGGAAACTTTTTTTGGCGGGCGCCCCCGGCGCTGTTTGGGTTTGTCCCGGGCCGTGGCCTTTCCGCCGGCATTCGCAGTGGTTTCTTTCTCTGTTCCGGTCTTTTTGGGCGGTCGTCCCCGTTTTTTCCCGGTCGATTTTGGGGGCCTGCCCCGTTTCTTCTTTTCTGTGGTGGCGCTGTTTTTTGTTTTGCCGCTTCCCGGCGGTCGGCCGGGTTTTCTTCTTATTTCCTTCGGTGCGGGGGATGGTTCGACCGGGGGAACGGGATACATCAATTGCCTGCTTTCAAGATACGCTGCATAAAAATCCGGATGATCTGACTCGAACAGGGTCATAAGCAGGTCGAGCTTGTTTTTCAAAAGCAGGTTGGTTTCTTTTACCAGCTGTTTGATTCTTTTCCGGCATTTCTTTTCAAATTCCAGATAATCCCTGGTTTCCATGTAGGTCTCCTCGAAATCTTTCAGGGACTCTTCCAGGGCTTCTGTTTTTTCGGATGTCAGCCCGTATTCTTCTGCTTTCACCAGGGGATGCATCACAGAGGGGTCGGTGGCTTGGCTGGCAGTGGATTGGGCCAGTTTCGTGATGCGCCGGGCTTCTTCCAGAACCTGATGGGCCCGCAGGATCAGTTTCCTGTCGTCGGACTTTTTCAGCTTTTTCTTTCCCAAATCCACCCGGGTGGCCATTTTTCCGTCCCTGAGTTCCCATGCAATGACCTGAAGAATACTGACCACCGGTACCAGTTGACCGGTGAGTTTTTTCCTGTTCCTCACAAGCTGGGCCAGCAGGGGGGATACATTGCGGGCGCTTTTTAATTTGAGAGTATGGATCTCCTGTAAGTTCCGGTTCAGATGGTCAACAGCCGTTACCGCCTGCGGCAGGCTTTCCCATATCTGCCGGTGATTATTCATCATTTCACTTACACGATTGAACATGTTGAATTTGAGCAGGTACTTTTCTTTCATAGGTTGTATTTACGGGTTTATCTGTTTAAATATATGTTTTTCTTTTTTTTATATGAAGCGGGTTATGAAATTATTTACCTGATTATCCGGATAACCGATCCGGTTCGTTACGGGTAATTTCCCAGTATGTCTGCATTCTCGATGCAAATACGGAAGGCGTTTCGGTATAGATCCGGGCTGCCTGTTCCAGGATGGACGATTGCAGCCGGGAACGGCGCGACATAATCTGGCGGTTCAGCTTGCGCAGGCGGGCGTGACCGGTTCCCGGGATGGGATTTTCATCCAGACAGGATTGCAGCATAGCCAGATCATGTTCTTTTCCCAGCTCATCTGAGGCCTGTTTCAGCACATGGTTCATCAGGATCATCATATCGGGCCATGCATGGTACAGGATGAGGCTGGCATGCCACAGGTCTTTAACACGTTTGCGAAGGGAATGAAAATTTTCCGTCGAAGGGAATTCCCGGGCATAGAAAAACGCTTTTCTGCCACTGCGGTAAATGCGCTGCAAACCGTCCTTCACGATCAGGAATTCCTGTCCTGCCAGCTTCAGTTCACCGGGCAGTGTTTCAAGCCGGCCGATGTCCTGCTTCAGTTCGGCGGGCAATGCCCGGTTTTCCGAGATTTTGGCCATGGCTTCCCCGTATAGGGTTCTGAAATGACGGTCGAGGGCCTGTAATACCGAAGGATCGGGCAGGGGAGATGCTTCCTGTTTCATTTCCTGAAGCAGCGACCGGAAAACATACAGGTCTCGCAGCGTGGATAGTTTCCGGGAAATATCCCGGAAAGTGGCATTCAGGGTACGGTACTGGCAATATCCGGTTTCGTTCCTTACCAGTCTCAGCAGCGAGCGGATCCTTTTCATGCATTTGCGGAATTCATGCACCGGCCTGTCGGAATGTTCGGCCATTTTTTCTGCATGGTATGAGGCCACCTTCAGCTGATAGGCCATGATCCGCCTGATCCCGTCGGGGACAGGTTCGTTTTTTCGTATAAAATAACCCCGCTGCATGTCAGTATCCGTCCGCACCGGCACAGCCGGTAACGGCAAAGATAACAGAATACAGGGGTTTTAAAAAGCCGCAGTGTTCCTCCTTCTGCCTGTCTGCCCTGCCTGTCGCAGGCAGGCAGGAATTTTTTTGTGGTTAGGAATACTTTTGAAGTAGCCTTTTATGCGGTTAATTTCTGCGGGAATGTCTTTGCTCTCCGTATTCCCAAAAGCAGGTTGCAAAACAGGCTGAAAACAAATGTATTTTTCTTAATTTTGTTCATTATGCTATACGGCATTAACCAAATCAAAATAAACATGATCAGAAAAACATCATTTTTCCGTGACAGGTGGTTGCCTGTTATTCTACTGAGCTTTGCTGCCTTTCTGGCCGGCTGCTCATCAACACCTGACTATCCCGGATACCGGGTGATCGAAAAACGGTTCGTTCCGGAAATCAATGCCGACTGCATTTACCTGGAACACGAAACCTCGGGAGCCAGGGTGCTGAAGATCGCTGCCGACGATCCGAACAAAACCTTCAGCGTGGCTTTCCAGACTGTTCCCGAGTCGGATGCGGGTACTCCCCACATTATGGAACATTCCGTATTGAACGGTTCGAAGAATTTCCCGGTGAAAAGTCCCTTCGATGTGCTTCTCAAGGGAAGTTTGAATACTTTCCTGAATGCCATGACGGCAAGCGATTTTACCGTTTATCCCGTTGCCAGCATGAACGAAAAGGACTATTTCAACCTGATGCATGTGTATCTGGATGCCGTTTTCAATCCGCTGATCTACGACGATCCCCGGATCTTCATGCAGGAAGGCTGGCATTACGAACTGACAGAAAAAGACGCACCCCTGACCATCAAAGGAGTGGTGTACAATGAAATGAAAGGATCGTTTTCCAGTCCCACCACTGAAATGTGGTACTGCATACAGAAAAACCTGTTTCCGGAAAACGGCTATTCCAGATCTTCCGGAGGGTATCCTGCGGCTATACCCGACCTGGGTTATGAGGAATTCCTTGACTTCCACAGAAAGTATTACCATCCTTCAAACAGCTATATCTTCCTGTACGGCGACGCCGATCTGGCAAAGGAACTGGAGTTCATCGACCGCGAATACCTTTCGCACTTTGAGCGTTCGGATTTCGAAGCCGGATTTCCGCTGAATCCGCCCTTTGAGGAAATGAAGGAAGTGGAGGCTTCCTATTCCGTGATGGAAGGGGCCCCTGTGGAGGATCAGACCTACCTTACCCTGAGCTGGGTGATCGGTGAGAATACCGACCAGGCACTGGTGATGGAGCTCAATGCCCTGGCCGATGTGCTGGTGAACCAGGAATCGGCTCCTGTGCGGCTGGCCCTGCAGGAAGCCGGGATTGGGAAAGATGTCTCGGCCTTGGTGAATGACCTTCACCAGAATGTATTTGTCATCATGGTACGCAATGCAAATCCGGAAGATAAGGATGAGTTCCGCCGGGTGGTGATGGAAACCCTGGAGCGGGTAGCTGAAGAAGGGATTGATAAAGAATCTATCGAAGGTACTTTGAACCGGATGGAATTCAGGCTGAGGGAAGGAGATAATGCGCAGAAAGGGCTGATCTATAACATGCAGGTTCTTTCAGGCTGGATGTTCGCTGATGATCCTTTCCTGGGGCTGGAATACGAGAAACCACTTGCCGAGGCCAGGAAAGCCCTGGAGGAACCCGTGCTGGAAGAACTGATACGGAGGGGATTGATTGACAATACCTACGGACTGCTGCTGGTGCTGAAGCCCGAACCGGGGCTCGAGCAGCGCCGGATGGAAGAGCTGGCCGCCGAACTGGCCGAATACAAGGCAAGCCTCAGTGAGGAAGAGATCGGGGAACTGGTTGAGACCACCCGGGAACTGATGGAATACCAGCAACGCGAAGACAGTCCGGAAGCCCTGGCCACCATTCCCATGCTGGAGCTGGAGGACATCGGAAAAGAAGCCACCTGGTACGGGGTGGAGGAGAAACAGGAAGCCGGTGTGCCTTTGCTGTTCCATCCCGAGTTCACCAATAAGGTGGTGTATACCAGCCTGTATTTCGATCTGCGTACCTTGCCCAGGGAAAAGATCCCCTATGCCTCCGTGCTGAAAGAGCTGCTGGGAGCCGTGGGAACGGAGAATTACAGCTACGGCGACCTGGATAAGGCCCTGCAGATCCATACCGGGGGGTTCAATACCTCCCTGACAACCTTCCTGGAAGAGCAGGATGATGACCGCATAATCCCAAAATTCAGGGTTTCGGTGAAAGCCACCCGCGATAAGCTGGGAAAATCCCTTGAACTGACCAGCGAAATCCTTACTTCCAGCATACTGGACGATGAGGAACGCATAGGCGAGCTGCTGAAGCGTCATCATGCCAACCTGGAAAACCAGCTTGCCCGGAACGGATTGGCCGTGGCCGGAAAGCGCATCGATTCGTATCTGTTCAAAAAGGGACTGTTCAATGAATGGACCAGCGGGGCAGAGTATTACTGGTGGCTTACACAACAGGTTCGTGACTTTGAAGATAATCCTGAGCCCTTGCTGAATGAGTTGAAACAGGTAGCTTCACAGTTGTTTGTAAAAGACAATCTGATAGCTGCCCTGACCTGTCATGAAGACGATTATCCTTCCTTCAGCAAAGCATGGGAAACACTCGCGGGGAATTTACCCGCCGGTGAGGTTGCCCTGAACGAATGGTCGTGGAGCCCCGTTCCGGCCAATGAAGGATTCCTGTCTGCTTCCAAGGTGCAGTATGTGGTGAAAGGGTATGATTTCAGGAAGCTGGGGTATGAATGGAGCGGCAAGATGCATGTGCTGAACCAGGTGCTGTCGACCGACTGGCTGCAAACCCGCATCCGGGTGATGGGAGGCGCCTACGGAGGATTTTCACAGATAAGTAAAAACGGGAGCCTCTATTTTATATCGTACCGCGATCCGAACCTGAAGGAAACCCTGGAAAATTATGATGCCACGGCGGAGTACCTGGAAAATTTCGAGGCCGATGAAAAAACCATGACCCGGTACATTATCGGG
>DQWH01000016.1 GCA_011042635.1 Bacteroidota bacterium
CCTTCATCCTTCCTCTTTACTTCCATCCCGACGCCCTTCTTACCGCATCGGGGCCGTATCGCCGGCGCAGGCGGTCCATAGCCAGGTAGAGGCCGGCGGCTTCGGGCCGGTCGTCGAACATGTTCAGTTGCTGCACGCCCTGCACCAGGTGACTGAACCGCACACCCACCAGCCTGATGCGTATCCGACGCCGGTACAGTTGCCTGAAAAGCGCCAGGGTCACATCGGTAAGAATGTGGTCGAACGAGGTATAGGGAATGCGTTTCTGCAGGGTATGGGTGTCGAAATTCGCATACCGGATCTTGACCGTGACGCAGGAGGTGAGCCTCTGCCGTGTTCTCATTTCAAAGGCCAGCTTTTCCACCATGCGCACCAGCAACCTTTCCATGGCCGGTATATCGATGCTGTCGCGTTCGAAGGTGTGTTCGGTGCTGAGCGATTTTCTTTCGGAAAAAGCCACCACCGGGCTGTTGTCGATGCCGTTGGCTTTTTTCCAGATATCGGTCCCGTTCTTTCCCATCACTTTTTCCATCATTTCCGGCGGCATCTGCCGGAGGGTGGCGATGGTGGATATGCCCATGGATCGGAGCAGGCGGAAGGTTTTTTCGCCGATCATGGGGATCTTTCGGATGGAAAGGGGGTCGAGGAAAGACCGGATTCTTTCGCCCGGCACATTGCGCATGCCGTTGGGTTTGGCTTCTCCGGTGGCGATCTTCGATACGGTTTTGTTCACCGACAGGCCGAAGGATATGGGCAGGCCGGTTTTCCGGATGATGGTTTCGCGCAGCTCGCGCGACCACTTGAGGCAGCCGAAAAAACGGTCCATTCCGCTCACATCGATGTAATGCTCGTCGATCGAGGCTTTTTCGTACAGGGGGGCCCGTTCGGCAATGAGTTGGGTAACCTCTTCCGAGTGGCGGGTGTAGCGTTCCATATCGCCCCGGATGAACAGGGCCTCGCTGCACAGGAGCCGGGCCATTTTCATAGGCATGGCCGAATGCACCCCGAACCGGCGGGCTTCGTAGCTGCAGCCGGCTACCACCCCGCGATCGGACAATCCCCCGATGATCACCGGTTTGCCTTCCAGCGACCGGTTGTGCAGTCGCTCTACCGACACAAAAAACGTATCCAGGTCGAGGTGCAGCACGTTTCTGTTTCCGTATTCCATGGCTCTTTCCTCCCGAAAAAAATCAACCCCGTGTTTTGTTTTTTAATTATTTATTGTATATTTGATTAAAATTACGTCAAAATTGATGATTAAAATATAAGCAATTGAAATGGAATTGGCAAAAAAATGTGGAGGGGGGAGTCGGGGAGTTGTGGAGTTGAAGATAGAGAAGGGGTAGGAGGTAATAATGACATGTGGTTTTTAATGAATGATATAAATTGTAGTTAATTATCCAGTAATCAAATTTATTAGCAACAATATAGTAATCATGGGACATAGTTATGCTTTCGAAAAACTCAGGGTATGGAAAGAGGCTATTGAACTGGTTAAGGCTCTTTACCGGATATTGGCCGGGTTTCCTGTGGAAGAGCAGTATAATCTTGCTTCTCAGATGAAAAGAGCTGCCATTTCCATCTCAAGCAATCTGGCAGAAGGAAGTACAAAAGCTACCGACCGCGAAAAAGTACGTTTTTACCGGATATCTTATGGATCAGCAATAGAATTGCTTAGTCAGCTAATTCTGGCCAGAGGGCCGGGTTTCATACAACAGAATGATTTTATTAGAATCCGTGACTATATTGAGAGTATAACCAATAAGATCAATGCATTGAAAATATATACTCTCCGGAGAAATTTGCAAACCATCTGAAATTATTTATTATGCCTGTAAACTTATTTTCATTATGGGGCATGTACAAGGTCATTTTAGTCAGTCGACTCCCCAACTCCCCGACTCCCCAGTTTCCCCAGACCTCGTTAATTAATCATATTCGTTATTCCCATGTCCCACTTACCCAACAACCTGAAACTGTTACGAAAGCGTAAGCGCCGCACCCAGGATGATGTGGCACGGGCGTTGAACATCAAACGTTCCACCTACAGCGGGTATGAGAACGCGGTGGCCGAGCCCGGTCTGGACGGGTTGCTGGCCCTGTCGAGGTATTTCCATGTTGCCGTCGACACCCTGCTCACCGTCGATCTTTCCGCCCTGTCGGAAAGCCAGCTTTACCAGCTGGAGCATGGAAGCGATGTGTATATCCGCGGAAGCGGTCTGAGGGTGCTGGCTACCACGGTAGACCAGAGCAACCGTGAGAACATTGAACTGGTACCTGAAAAGGCCAAGGCAGGCTACCGCACAGGATATGCCGACCCCGAATACATCAGCGATCTGCCCCGCTTCCAGCTGCCTTTTCTTTCGCCGGAAAGGAAATACCGCACCTTCCAGCTCCAGGGCGATTCTATGCTGCCTATTCCCCACGGGGCCTGGGTGACCGGAGAGTATGTGACCGACTGGGAAAACCTGGTCACCGGCCAGGCCTGTGTGGTATTCACCCTCGACGACGGGATCGTGTTCAAGATTGTGGAAAACCTGATCAGGGAAGAAGGCATCCTGCGCTTGTTTTCCCTGAATCCCCTCTATCCTCCCTATGAGGTGCCGGTGGGTGAGATCAAAGAAATATGGAAATTCGTGCATTACATCAGCGAAGAGATCCCCGACCCCGTTCTGCCCGGGGAAAAACTGCTGTCTACTGTGGCACAGCTTAAAAATGAGGTGGAAAGGATCAAATCGAGGATGAAAAGCCGCTGAGCATCCGGAATATAACTCTTTTTCATGGTTTTTCATTTCATAACCGGATAATGTGTTAAATTTGCAGAAAACAGAACCCGATTGTGTCTCATTACCGTTATTATATCCCCCTGCGGTCTTTTTTCCCTGTCACAGTCCTGGTCGTTTTGATGCTTTGCGGAAGCTGCAGTTTGTACAACGATTACAACCTGGAGGGGGAATACCGCCTGATGGGAGGAGAGTATTACGACGGGCGGATGTACCCACTGGAAACATTTGAGGGGACAATGGATCTGGGAACTACCTCTTACGAAATTGATTATAGTCTCAGCTTTACAAAAAAGGACGATACTGTGATCACTGAATCCCGCAGTGAAACGGGCGATTACAATTATACCACAGAATATGAAACAGCCATTTTCGGCAGAAAGGGGAAAGTGTTTTCGGGATACATCTTTTTTACTCCGCCCGAAGAGACCTCCGAACCCTGGAGCATGAAATACGAATATTATAAACGCAATAAAACCCTTTATCTGGATAATTACAGAAGCTTTTCAGAACTGGGGTATTATGTGGTGCTTTGCTGGGAGAAAACCGATTAACATGCCAGAGAACAATTTGTTGTGCAAAGACCGCCCGATGGCAGGTATTTTATTGACTTGTGCTGAAAATTTTCATATCTTTTAATAGATTTTACTGAACCATCTAAACATTTGCACCATGAAACGTTTCTCAATTCTACTCCTTGCAACCCTGTTCCTTCTTCCGGGATGCAAAAAGGATACGCAGGACCCCGAAGCCGATATCGAAGCTATCAAAAGTGTGATCAAACAGGAAACCAACAGCTACCTCAAACAGGATCTGGTTAATCTGGTAAAAACCTGGGCCAATACCGATAATGCTATCCGGATTTCGGTGGGCAGCAATGGCTATAAAGAATTTGCAGGATGGGAAAAGGTGTATGCCTTTTTCAAAGCCAGTGCGAATACCGACTGGAAAGATTACTCCAATTACCGGGTGAGACGGTCGAACTGGCGATTCGAATTTTGCGGAGATGGAGCCCTGGTTTTTTTCGACCAGAATATGCTCTTTGATTTCAAAGGAGAGCCCATGAACACCTTCTCGAAGGAATTCAGGTTCATGAAAAAGATCAAGGGAGACTGGAAGATTTTAATGTTGCAGTGGGTTGATATGTCTTCCTACATGGAAGGAGAAGCGGATGTGAAAACTTTCTGAACAGGCTTGTTCCTGGTGAACAACCCGACTTTGGTAATTATTTTTTATTTTTACCACCTTTAATCAGGTAAAATGCCGGCATAGAAAGATTTTTCGCATGTGGAAAAAATGGATTGATCTTCTGCTGGGGGATCCTGAAAAAACAGGGCTGGAGAACCGTTTCAGCCACTTGGTCCTGTGTCTAACCATCCTTACCCTGTTCATTGCCAGTTTAATCAATCTGACCCTGGAGCTGGGTTCCTTCCTTACCTTGCTTACCTTTTTGTGTATTCCCCTGATGCTGCTTATTTACTGGATTTCCCGTGTCAGGGAAAAATACCTGGCCGGAAGATGGATGATGACCATTGCCCTGTTCGTGATGCTGGATATGCTGTGGTATCATAATTCAGCCTCAGTAGGACCTATCCTGTATATCTATATCGTGTTCTATTCCATTCTGATCATGGTGTGGGAAGGACTGATCCGGAATATCCTGGTGGGAGTGTTTTTTGTTAACCTGGCAGCCCTGGCCTGGGTGGAGTACCGGTATGCCCATGAAATCATTCGGTATGCTACCGAAGAACAGCGGGTGATCGATGTATACAGCGCCCTGGCCATGTATTCCCTTCTGGCTACCTTTCTGGTGATTGCCGCCAGGAACCTGTTTATCAGCGAAAGAGAAAAAGCACGCCGTTCCGATCGCCTCAAATCGGCCTTTCTGGCCAATATGAGCCATGAGATCCGCACACCCATGAATTCCATCCTGGGCTTCAGTCAGTTACTGGCAGAGCCCGTTTCTGAAGAAGAGAAGAAACAGTACATGAGGATCATCAACGACAACAGCGTTTACCTGCTCAAGCTCATCGAAGACATCATCGATATCTCAAAGATCGAGGCCGAACAGGTCGAAATATTCCCTGTAGAATTCGAACTGCCGGAACTTTTCGAAGAATTGAAATCGGTTTTTCTTCAGTCACTGATCAAAAACGAAAAAAGCCATATCGCCCTGGAATGCAAAATCCCGTCGCCTCATCTGAGCGTGCGTGCCGATAAAACCCGGCTGAAACAGGTTCTTTCCAACCTGCTTGCCAATGCCGTTAAATTTACCGATAACGGGCGGATCGAATTCGGTTGCCATATCCGCGGGAAAGAACTGGAATTCTATACCTGCGATAGCGGTATAGGCATCCCGCCCCAGCACCAGCAAGATATTTTCGAAAGGTTCTTCAAAATGGAAGATAAACGTCCCGACCGTGTTTACCGGGGTACGGGGATCGGCCTGGCCATTTCCAGGAGCCTGGTGGAACTCATGGGAGGGAAGATATGGGTGGAATCGGAGCCGGGCAAGGGATCCTGTTTCCGGTTTACCCTGCCCTATGAACCGGTGGAGAAGCCGGAAGCCACGGGCCGGTCACTGTCCCGGTTGGCCGGGAAATACCACTGGGAAGGCCGTTTGCTGCTGATAGCCGAGGATGAGGAAAGCAATTACCTGTACCTGTATGAGGTGCTGAAAAAGACCGGTATCTCCATTTTGCGGGCCACCCAGGGGCAGGAGGCGGTGGATTTGGTCAGGGACCATCCTGAGATCGACCTGGTGCTGATGGATATCAAAATGCCGGGAATGGACGGATACGAGGCCACCCGGAGGATCCGGGCGCTGCGTAAAGACCTTCCGGTAATTGCCCAGACCGCTTACGCCATGGAAGGAGACGCTGCCAGAAGCCGCGGGGCCGGCTGCGACGATTACCTGCCCAAGCCCGTCAAGCCCGATATGTTGCTGCAGAAAATAGCGGAATATCTGGAATAGAAAGATATTTCCTTGTGTTTGAGTAATTTCCTGTCTCACCGGCCTGCTGCATAAAGACCTGCGCTGTTGTGACATACAGGGGCATTCCGAAAGCAATATGCGGGTGGGCCCAGACGGTTTTTGTCATAAGCTGTCACAGCAGCCGGGTGGCCTGGGTGGGGCGGGGGGCCTTGACCACCAGGATGCGGGCCTGAGCATCCGATTCGTTACTGATGTGGTGTGGAATGCGGGCCGGACTTTCCACGAGCGTATCGGCAGGAAAAGAACGGCTCTCCCTGCCTACATGGATGGTAGGGCTTCCTTCCAGCACATAAAAAAACACATCCACCGGGGTAATATGCGGTTTGAGGCTTTCACCGGGTTGCAGCAGGATATGGATGGCCTGGGCCGGTTCTTTGCTGTACAGTTCCCGTACATCCACCCCGTGGGGTGTTTGCTTGATGTTTTTTTCACGGTAATGAGCGGTAATCATGTTTCAGAGGTTTATTTGTTAAACAACCGGGCCGGCAGGTTTGTTTTATGGCATCACATAAAAATGTTTCCCGCCAGGCCGGTTCAACCCGCTTTTCCATTATTCTATCACCCGGTTATTTAAACCACCAGCTTTTCAAATATCTGGATCCCTAAACCCCTGAACTTTGCCACCCGGGATATTCCTGACCAAAACATTCCGCAAAAAACCAGGGTAACCGTTACATTATTTTTGTAACTTTCACCTGATTTATGCTTATGTGATTAATCAGGATGGTCAGTACGTATGGTTTCTGCCGGTTTTTAAATTTGATAGCCAAGGTGAGCAACCTTTGGTTTTTTCATGAGTACACCTAATCATAGGTTAGGCGTAAAAAAAAGGCATTCATGGA
>DQWH01000094.1 GCA_011042635.1 Bacteroidota bacterium
CCGTTGGGTCCCAGTATGGCAGTAAAGCTTCCTTCGGGAAAATGGTGGGTCACATCCCGGATGACGGGAAACCCGTTATAGGCAAAATGTATTTTTTCAAGGCTGATCATTTCCATTGCGAAGCTCCTATTCCTTTCACCAGTAAGAAAATAAAAAGCGGAGCTCCCACCAGGGAGGTAAGGATCCCTACCGGAAGCACCATGGGGCTGATCACTGTTCGGGCCAGTATGTCGCATCCGATCATAAACGCCGCACCCGTCATGGCAGCCCCGGGCAGCAGGAACCGTTCGTCGCTGCCAATCAGTCGCCGCACCATATGGGGAATAACCAGTCCGATAAAGGCAATGATGCCGTATAACGAAACAACAGCCGCCGTAGCCATGGATGCCATAACCATACCCGTAAGCCGGAGGCTGTAACTGTTTACTCCCAGGCTCCGGGCGGACTCGTCACCGGAATCGAGGGCATTGTAGTTCCACCGGTTCCGGTAAAAATAGACCATGACCGGCACCAGGATCACGGTCTGCAGCAGGAGCTCCCTCCAGCCGCCTTTCGACAGATCGCCGAAGGTCCAGAAAACGATCGCTGCCAGTTCCACATCGTCAGCCACGTATTGCAGGCCGGTAGTCAGCGCGGTGAACAGCGAGCTGGCAATGATCCCCGTCAGGATCATATTTTCCGGCGTTGCCCCCCTTTTTCTGGCCACCAGCAGGATCAGGAAACAAGCCAGCAGCGACCACAGGAAAGCAGAAAAGGTAACAAGGTAGGGATTGGCAATCAGTACAGCATCGGAGCTGTTGCTCTGCATATTCCCTGCCCCCAGTATGATAACGGCAAATGCGGCCCCAAAAGCGGCCGCATTGGATATTCCCAGTGTAAAGGGGGAACCCAGGGGATTGCGCAGCACACTCTGCATAACCACCCCCGATACCGAAAGAGCCACGCCGGCCAGGATCGCTGCCAGAACCCGTGGAAGCCTCAACTGAAGCATGATGCTGCGGTGGGTGGCATCTTCGCCCGACAGGAGGGCCCGGATCCCTTCCTTCAGTCCCATGTCGCTGGGACCCAGGGCAAGTCCCGCCAGAGCCAGCAGCAGCATCAGGAAAGCCACTCCCCACAGGAACCTGCTTTTCCGGCGTATAAATTCTCCGTACTGGTATAGGGTGGTATCGCTCATGATCCTGCGCCGGTTATTCGGATTTGTTCAAAAGGCCGGTAATATTCCTGCATCCGTTCAAATACGTCCTTCCCCAGGAAAAACCGGTATATTTCCCGGCACTTTTGCCGGGGATCCACATCGCTGAAACATTCCGGAAAGATTACCTTTCCGATATACCATGTATTACAGAACAGGTTCCCGAAGTTGGTGGCATACCAGTTATAGGGCAGCACAGTATATACCTGTTGTTGCCTCACGGCCTTCAGGTTTTCTTTCAGAACCTCCTGTTCGATTTCCTCAGCCCATATCTGCCTGCCGGCCACATCGAGGAACAGGTAGTCCGGATTCCAGGCAATGAGCTGTTCTTTTTCTATAAACGCATTTTCCTGACTGGTCACGGGAGAGCTGACCACCTCCCCCAGCGTTTCCCCGCAGTTCCTGATCCCCAGAAAGCGAAATGGCGGATACACCGGTTCGGTGGAAGTGATCCCGTGCGCGCCCCGATAAGCCACTCCTCCCACATAGGCGGATATCTCCCCTGCCCTGCCTCTATCTGCCCTTCGTAGGTATTCACTCATCGTTTCTTCCATAAACCCGATGAGGCTGTCAGCCCGGGCTTCCCGGTAAAAAATCTTTCCCAGCATCTTCAGGCTGTGGTACAGGTCGTCTTTCTTCCTGTTAAGGTCGCCGTACTCCAGTACAAACACCGGTGTACGGGCAACCTGTTGAAGCCTGGCCGCTTCCTGCCGGCTCATGTAGGTTGCCACGATCAGATCCACCCCGGCAGTAGCCAGAAGCTCAGGGTCATAGTGGTTTCCGGCCCCAATCAGCGGCAGTTCCCTGAGAAAGGGATTGGCAAACAGGTAAGGTACATCCCGGCGTTGTTCGTTGCCTTCAATGTACTGTACCCGGCCGGCCACATCCAGATAACAGAGCAGGCGGAGGGCTCCCGAACGCAGGGCTATTACCGAGCGCACGGTATCGGGCACATGCACCTCCCTTCCGGCCGCATCCACCAGTTCCCGTGTGCCGGCCTCCCTGCTGGCCGGTGAAACACAGGCAGTGAGCAAGGAAAAAAGCAAAGCCGGGTATAAAAGGGTATTTCTCATGAGCTTTTTCATGCCTGTGGATTTTTCCCCGTGCCGGTGATGGTGAGCCGTACGAAATCAAGCCCCTTGACCGAATGCAGCCTGTCGGCCAGTTCCGTTAACCTGGCCGCTGTCCCGCTCACGGCAATGATCTCCATGCATTGATCCCCGTCCAGGTGAAAGTGGACGGAGGAAAGGATCTCTTCATGGTAATCGTGCTGAAGGGCGGTTAACTTGCTTACCAGGTCGCGCCGGTGATGATTGTACATCAGGGTAACCGATCCGGCTACCGGATTGTTGCAGCGCCATTTCTTTTCGGCCAGGCAATGGCTGATCAGATAACGCAAAGCCTGCGAGCGGTTGGGGAACATGTTTTCTTCCGCATACAAATCCAGGGCAGCGAGCAGGTCTTTCTCAAGCGAGACTCCGAAACGAACGACAGACATCGTGTTACTTTTTTAAATATTCGTAACATTTTCAGGATATAAAAATAGAAAAAGGGGCGGATTTTCCAAACGGCTTGTATAACCGGTTGCTGCAGTTCATTTCACACCCCGGTTTCCGATATATTTTTTTGAACATTTCGCACTGTTGATTGTTAGGTTAGGTAGCCTCTGAGGCAACAAGGTAACAGTTAAAACGAATGTAAAATCGAACAAAATGAATTACTATTTCTCAAAAAAGATACGGGCTGATTTTGACAGTGCCCTGGAACGGGTTACCGAAGCACTGAACCGGGAAGGATTCGGTGTGCTGACCGATATCGACATTCAGAAGAAATTTGAAGAAAAACTGGGAGTAAGCTTCCGGAAATACCGGATTCTGGGGGCATGCCATCCCGGTTATGCCTACCGGATGCTACAGCAGGAAGACAAGATCGGGACTCTGCTGCCCTGCAATATTGTGATCCAGGAAGCGGAAAACGGACAAACGGAAGTGGCGGTGGTCAATCCCGAAGCTTCTATGAGCACTGTGAAAAATGACAGCCTCGCCAGAATAGCAGGTGAAGTGAAATCGAAACTGGAGAAGGTCCTTGCCTCCCTGTAGATCCCTCCCATCATTCCGGAAAAGGGATATTCCAGGGAAATCACTCAGGGTAACCATATTAATATCAACAGGAACAAATTTGTGAACGATGAACAACCGGTCACAGGATCATTCTGACCATACCCTGTATTACTGTCCCATGAAATGCGAGGGCGAGAAAACCTATGAGGAACCGGGCAGGTGTCCTGTGTGCTATATGTACCTGGTTCCGGAAGGAAGCGATAAGGGCCACCGTCGCGGGCATGTGCATCTAATGCACGGGCACGGAAACCATGAAGAGAAAGAAAGAAAGCCTGGAAAAGGGAAACAGGGAGGCTACATCTGCCCCATGCACTGCGAGGGTAACAAAACCTATGAGGAACCCGGCGATTGTCCCGTATGCGGCATGGCCCTGGTTTTGGAAAAAGGAGAAGAAACCCGTAAAGAGGATGCGGCCTACCGCAGGTTGCTGAAAAAATTCCTGTGGGCTGCCGGACTCAGCCTGCCGGTGTTGGTAATCGCCATGTCTGATATGATCGGGTTATCCGCTCCGGAAGAGATCGCCTCAAAAAGAATCTGGGGATGGGTGCAGTTTCTTCTGGCCACACCGGTTGTTTTTTACAGCAGCCGGAGTTTCTTTGTCAGAGGATACCAGTCCGTTCGCCGGTGGTCACCGAACATGTGGACACTGATCTCCCTGGGTGTGGGTGCCGCCTACCTGTTCAGTGTGCTCGGCCTGCTGGTTCCCGGCCTGTTCCCTGCCCAGTTCAGGGATGAGAACGGGAACGTCCATTTGTATTTCGAAGCGGCCGCCGTTATCCTCACCCTGGTGCTTATGGGTCAGGTACTGGAACTCAGGGCTCACCGGAAAACCAGTTCGGCCATCCGGGAGTTGATCGATCTGGCGCCACCGGTTGCCCGGATCATCCGCCACGGGCACGAGCAGGAAATTCCCCTGGAGCAGGTACAGGTGGACGACATCCTGCGGGTGAAACCCGGTGAAAAGATACCCGTTGACGGAGTGATCACCCGTGGCACGGCCGTTATCGATGAAAGCATGATCACCGGGGAATCCCTTCCCGTTGACCGATCGGAAAACGACCCGGTTACCGGGGGAACCATCAACGGAAACACTTCCTTTGAAATGAGGGCGGAGAAAGTGGGTTCAGACACCCTTCTTTCCCAGATCATTCATATGGTGAGTGAGGCAAGTCATTCAAGGGCGCCCATCCAGAAACTGGCCGATACCGTGGCCCGTTATTTCGTGAAGACCGTCATTTCCGTTGCTGTCCTTACTTTTGCAGGCTGGGCCATCTGGGGACCCGAACCGGCCTATGTATATGCCTTTGTAAATGCCTTAGCCGTGCTGATCATTGCCTGTCCCTGTGCCCTGGGACTGGCCACGCCCATTTCGGTCATGGTGGGTTCCGGGCGTATGGCCCAGTCGGGTATCCTGGTCAGGGACGCAACCGCCATCGAGGCCATGAACAAGGTGGATACCCTGATCATCGACAAAACCGGCACCCTTACCGAAGGGAAGCCGGCATTGAAGGCATACCGTTCGTTCGGTACCTGGTCTGATGAAGATGTCCTCCGTGTGGCGGCTTCGGTGGAAGCACACAGTGAACACCCGGTGGCCAAGGCCATGGTGAAAGGGGCAGTAAAAAAGGGAATCCATCCCGAACCGGTGGAAAAATTCGAAACGGTTCCCGGGAAAGGAGTCAGGGCACAGTGGAAAGGAACAGCGGTGGGAATGGGTAATTACCGCCTGATGGAGGATTTCGGGGCCGGGCTCACACCGGAACAGGAAGAGCAGGTGAAGGAATGGCAATCGAACGGGCAAACCGTAATGTTTCTGCTCACAGAAGGCCGGGCAGAAGGCATCATCGGCGTGGCCGATACCCTGAAACCTACATCCGCCGGGGCCATTCAGGCTCTGCAGGAACGCGGGGTCAGGGTGTTTATGCTCACGGGCGACAATGAATTAACCGCACGGGCAGTTGCCGGCGAACTGAACCTCGACGGGTACGAGGCCAATTGCCTTCCCGGGGATAAGTTCCGGAAAGTTCAGAAAATGCAGGATGAAGGGCGCACCGTGGCCATGGCCGGCGACGGGATCAACGATGCTCCTGCCCTGGAGCAGGCGCATGTGGGGATTGCCATGGGAACCGGCACCGATATTGCCATGAAAAGTGCCGGGATCACCCTGGTAAAAGGAAACCTGGAGGGAATTGTCCGTGCCCGGGAACTCAGTCACCGGGTAATGCGCAATATCAAGCAGAACCTCTTTTTTGCCTTTGTCTATAATTCGGTGGGTGTGCCGGTGGCGGCGGGGGTGTTGTATCCTTTCTTCGGCATACTGCTCGGTCCGGTCATTGCCGCCGCCGCCATGAGCTTCAGCTCGGTATCGGTTATAACGAATGCATTGAGGTTAAGGAAGAAATAGAGAAATCTTTTTTGTAAGTCGTTAAGAGGTAGTATCATCGAAAATGACTCTATCCTGTCATGCCAGGCTATCATTTTCCATCTGGAATTTCTCTGTACCTTCCACCTTTGCTTCAATATGGCGGACAGGTCTGCGTGAAACAGAGGTGTCAGGCGATTCACGCATACCTGCTTTATTTCCCGTAGCAAACGGGTCAGGCAGTTTTTTCATTCCTTTGTGTCCTACGTAGTTTGATTGATCCGCACTTTTTAAACAGCCTCATTCTGTTCCTGCCTGTCCTGTCTGAGGTCAGTTTTATTTCTCCCGATTCTTGCTAATTTTGCTACTTACCGGAAAGAATCCGTTCATGAATCTGAAGCGACCACTTGAGGAATTACGCACCCACCTGGAAGGGGAACTGTATCCGGACGAGGTCACCCGCCTGATATACAGTACCGATGCCTCCGTCTACCGAGAGAAACCCCTGGCCGTGATCTACCCCCGGCACAAAGAAGACCTGAAAAAATGCGTAGAATTCGCCTCCGAATTTAGGGTACCCCTCATCCCCCGGGCAGGCGGAACTTCCCTGGCCGGCCAGGTCGTGGGAAACGGGGTGGTGGTGGACATTTCCCGCTACATGAACCGCATCCTCGAACTGAATACGGAAGAACGCTGGGTAAAAGTGGAACCCGGCGTGATCCCCGATGAACTGAATGCCTGGCTCAAGCCCCACGGTTTGTTCTTTGCTCCGGAAACCTCTACCTCCAACCGGTGCATGATCGCCGGCATGCTTGGAAACAATGCCTGCGGGGCCCATTCCCTGGTATACGGCAATACCCGCGACCACACCCTGGAA
>DQWH01000041.1 GCA_011042635.1 Bacteroidota bacterium
CCGTGAAAAAATACCTCGATACACCCTACGGACTTGTACTGAATAACCCTCCTTATACCCGGTATTACCCCGAGCTGGGAGAGATAAGCACCTATCCGCCGGGTTACAAGGAAAATGCAAGCATATTCTGTCACAACAACCCCTGGATCATGATCGGGGAGACTGTGGCCGGCAACGGGGATCAGGCTTTTGAATACTACCGGAAGATCTGCCCCGCCTATCTCCAGGAGATACAGGAGCTTCACCGGACGGAACCCTATGTATATTCACAGATGATCGCAGGAAAGGATGCCGTTATACCCGGGGAGGCAAAAAACTCCTGGCTTACGGGGGCGGCTGCCTGGAACTATTACGCCGTTTCGCGCTACATCCTCGGCATCAGGCCGGAATACCAGGGCCTCAGGGTTGACCCCTGCCTGCCTGCAAGCCTGGATGAGATCCGGATCAGCCGGGTCTTCCGTGGTGCCACCTACCACATTCATATTCGGAACGGCGACAGGGGGAAAGGTGTCAAAAGCATCAGGCTGGATGGCAAGCCCTTTGAAAAAGACCTGGTCCCCCTGTTCCCAAAAGGGACCAGACACGAAATAATAATAGAACTCCATTAGACCCGGTATGTTCCGGGTTTATAAAAAAATCTGAACCATGAAACCATCAATGAACCATTTGTTTTTTGGATTAACCGCAGGAATGACACTCTCCCTCCAGGCACAGGATAAACCCAATGTGCTTTTCATTGCCGTGGATGACCTGAAACCCCTTCTGGGATGCTATGGACAGGATTATATGATCACTCCTCACATAGATGAGCTGGCAGGGAATGGTGTGATCTTTACGAACGCACACTGCCAGCAGGCGGTTTCCGGACCTACCAGAGCCAGTCTGCTTACCGGGATGCGCCCTGACTATACCGGAGTATGGGACCTGAAAACGAGGATGCGCGATGTAAATCCGGACATCCTGGCCATGCCGCAGTATTTCAAACAACAGGGCTACCAGACCGTGGCCATAGGGAAGATCTATGATCCGCGATGCGTTGATGAGGATTATGACAGGCCATCCTGGTCTGTTCCCTATGCGAAGAGTGCAAACTACATCTATCCGGAAGCCTACGGCGAACCCGCCTACTCATACTATGCTTCTGCAGAGAGCAAACAGATCGTTGCCAGGCTGGAAGAAGAAGCCCGGGAAAAAGGTATTCGAGAGGTCCGAAACTATGCCATTGAGAAATACAAACCATCCGTTGAATGTGCAGATTATCCTGATGAAGCCTACCAGGACGGACAGATCTGTAACAATGCCCTCAGCTATATGAAAGAAATGGCCGGAAGCGGTGAGCCTTTCTTCCTGGCTGTTGGTTTTAAAAGGCCACACCTCCCCTTCTCGGCACCGAAAAAATACTGGGATCTGTACGACAGGGACAAGGTCCACCTGGCTGAATACCAGAAAGCAGTGAAAGGCGGGGTTGATATCGCCTATCACAAACATGAGGAGCTGCAATCCTATACCGATATCCCGAAGATCGAGTCTTTCTCGGATATATTCACCAAACTGATCCCGGAAGACAAGCAGCGAGAATTGATCCACGGCTATTATGCCTGCGTATCATTCATCGACGCACAGGTTGGTAAACTGATGGCAGAGCTGCAGGAACTGGGTCTTGAGAAGAATACCATTGTCATCCTGTGGGGAGATCATGGCTGGCACCTGGGCGATCATGCCCTCTGGTGCAAACACACCAACTTTGAACAGGCCACCCGGGTTCCCATGATCATTTCTGTTCCCGGGGAACAACCAGGCAGCTATTCCATGCCGGTTGAATTTGTGGATATTTTCCCCACCCTCTGCGATGCCATGGGCCTCGACATCCCTGCACATCTTCAGGGTAAAAGCCTCATGCCTGCGATCCAGGATAAAAATGTACGAATCAAGGATTTTGCGGTGAGCCAGTTCGATCGTGGAAATAATCACGGGTACACGATCAGGACCGACCGGTACCGGTTTACGGTATGGATGAAAGACGACTACCGTACCTGGATGCCCTTCGAGGCAGACCGGGTCCTGGATTGTGAGATGTATGACTACCAGACAGACCCGAATGAGACCCTGAACCTTTACAGGCTTCCCGAATATGAGGGGCTTGTGAACGAAATGTGGGAAAGATTTACCGGTTTCGTAAAAACACAGAACCAGGAACTGGCAGGGGCTGCTCCCGGCAAACCAAAGAAGAAAGAAAAGACCCGGCCCCAAAAAACGGATGCAGGGATTGCGTTCACTGACCCCCTGGATCAAAACTGGCAGGTCAATGTAAGGAAGGGGGCGATTGCTCAATTTACTGTGGAACAGGATGAAGAAAGCGAGGGTAATATCCTGCATGTTGTGGTCGACCAGCTGGGCGAAAATCCCTGGGATCTGGGCATGAATGGGAAGGGTTCCATTGCCATGAAAAAAGGCCAGCAACTGGTCCTTCACCTGGAGATGAGCGGACCGGAAGTTAAATTCATTCTCCTGTCTGAAACCGGGGAGAGGGTTATCCAATCTCTTTCCGGCGGGAAAAAGATGAAAAACGAAAAACTTTATTTCCGGGCTAAAAAAACGGATAACTGGAACCTCCGGCTGCAATTCCTGGAAAAAGGAGACTACCGGATCAAGATCCTGGGCATGGAACTCAGGTAGCCTGGATACTTTCTTTGAAATAAGAAGCGTCCGATAGTATTATTCGTAATATATACCAGTACTTATGAAACAGAATATCATTTACCTGATTGCCGGTGCAGGGGTCCTGGGAGCCTGCAGCGGGAACAGGTCTGACCAGACAGAAAACACCTTACCCGGGCTCCGGCAGGTACGCGATGCAACAAAGCGAAATGTCATTTTTATCCTGACCGATGACCACCGTTATGATTACATGGGATTCACCGGAAAGATCCCCTGGCTCAAAACACCCAATATGGACCGCCTGGCCAATGAAGGAGCCTACATGAAAAATGCCTTTGTCACCACTTCTCTCTCCTCCCCCAGCCGGGCAAGTATCCTCACCGGGCAGTACAGTCATGTTCATACCATTGTCGACAACCAGGCTCCCGATCCCGGGAACCTGATATACTTTCCGCAATACCTCCAGCGGGCGGGGTATGAAACGGCCTTTTTCGGAAAATGGCACATGGGAGATGAAAACGATGAACCCAGACCGGGTTTTGATCACTGGGAAAGTTTCAAGGGACAGGGAGAATACTATGCTCCCTCTCTCAATATCGACGGGAAACGGATCAAATATGACAGCAGCACCTATATCACAGACCTGCTGACTGAACATGCGATCAAATGGCTGACGGACAGGGATCCTCAAAAACCCTTCTTTTTATACCTTTCCCACAAAGCGGTACATGCAGAATTTGAACCGGCAAGACGGCACCAGGGCATGTATGCAGGCAAAAAAATCGAAAAGCCTGCCACCTACACCCAGACCATGGATGATACCTATAAGGACCTGAAATGGCCGGAATGGGTCAAGCAACAACGGTACAGCTGGCATGGGGTAGATTACATGTACCATGGCCAGGAAGGGGAATTCGATGAGCTGATACAGCGTTATTGCGAAACCCTGATGGCTGTAGATGAAAGTGTCGGCAGCATCCTGGACTGGCTCAGCGCAAACGGACTGGATCAGTCCACCCTGGTCATCTATATGGGCGACAATGGGTTCAGCTGGGGAGAACATGGTCTGATCGATAAACGTCATTTTTACGAAGAATCTGTCAAGGTCCCACTGCTGGTGCGTTGCCCCGACCTCTTCCAGGGAGATACCACGATCCTGAATATGGTCCAGAATATAGATATTGCCCCGACCATCCTTGCAAGCGCCGGGCTGGAAAAACCGGATTATATGCCGGGTGAGTCTTTCCTGCCTTTGCTGGCCGGGGAGAGCCCAAATTGGAGGAGCCGGATCTACTATGAATATTACTGGGAATATGATTTCCCCATGACGCCAACCGTTTATGGAGTAAGGACAGATACTTTCAAGTTTATCCGTTATCATGGGGTATGGGATCAAAATGAGCTGTATAATCTGATCGAAGACCCGGAAGAAATGGTAAATTTGATGGGAAAGGCAGCCTATGACTCTATCGCCAGAACCCTTTGTTCCGACCTGTTCGACTGGCTTGAAAACAGCGATGGAATGCAAATCCCCATTAAACGTACCGTAAAACATCCCTTCGGGGACTACAGACACCCATTACAGTATTAATGAAATGTTGTTTATTATGAATACAAAAAATTGGATAGTATCCGGAAGATGCCTTGCAGGTATCCTTGTTTTTACCCTGGTGTCCCAATCCTCCCGGGCCCAGGAACTGGTAAAGTATAAGCAGGTGGATACCACAAGGCTCTGCCTGGAAGTCCTTCGTCCCCCGGAGCAACGGGCTGACACAAAATACCCTGCCATGGTCTTTTTCCATGGAGGGGGTTGGAGAAATGGAGACCGCAGCCATTTTGCCCGGCAGGCTGCCTATTTTTCAGAACGCGGAATGGTCTGTTTCCTGGCTGATTACCGGATAGAAAAACGCAACCATACCTCCCCTGTCGAGGCGCTGGAAGATGCGAAATCGGCTATGCGTTATGTCAGGGCCCATGCTGAAAAGTTTGGGATTGATCCCGGCCGGATTGCAGCAGCCGGAGGATCAGCAGGAGGGCATCTCGCAGCAGCCTGTGCACTCGTTGAAAAATACAATGATCCGGGTGATGACCTGTCTGTCAGCCCGGTGCCCGACGCCCTGGTCCTGTTCAACCCAGTGATCGATAACGGGCCGGCCGGATTCGGTTATGCTCAGGTCGGGGAAGAATACAGGTTCTTTTCTCCCCTGCATAATATCCGGAGGGGGGCTCCTCCCTGCATCATCTTCCTCGGGACAGAAGACAGGCTTATTCCCGTGGAAACAGCTGAATATTTCAAAAAAGCACTGGAAAAACTGGGGGGGCGTTGTGATCTCATCCTTTACAAGGGACAGGAACACGGGTTCTTTAATTTTAAGAATTACGAATATTTCAAAGCTACTGTACTGGAAACAGATCAGTTCCTGCAGTCACTGGGATACCTTCAGATTGAACCAGAAGCAAATCTTCCACAAAAAAAGTAATCATCTTTGCGGCTGAACCCGAACATATTGCTTCCCCTGTTGCTGGGGCTTCCTGTGCCGGACCAGGCACAGCAAAAAAATGTACTGCTCATTGTGGTGGATGACCTGAAACCCGTGCTGGGATGTTATGGCAGCGAAACCATCCTCACCCCCAACATGGACCGGCTGGCCACAGAAGGTGTATTGTTCCAGAATAACTACTGCCAGAAGGCAGTGAGCGGCCCTTCCAGATCCAGCCTGCTAACCGGGAAAAGACCCGATCATATCCAGGTATGGAACATGAGCTCCCTGATCAGGGATGTAAACCCGGATATCATTACACTGCCCCAGTACTTTAAAAACAATGGCTACGAAACAGCCGGCATCGGAAAGGTTTTTGACCCCAGGAACGTGGACAGCGGGCATGATGCCATTTCATGGACCATTCCCTATACCGCCAACTGGAAATTGCCGCTGGCAGAGGGATACGAGGATATCCTGTTTGGCAGTTACCAGTCACAGGCGGTTCGGGACAGTGTGGCTTATTATTATGACCGGGCGGCAGACCTGGGTTTAACAGGGTCGGCAGCAGAGGATTATGTGAAGGATCATGTCAAACCCTCTGTAGAATCGGCCCCGGTTCCCGACGATGCCTACCGCGAGGGGGCCTTTGCCAACGAAGCCATCCGGTTGTTAAACGAATTCTCGGGAGGGACCAAACCCTTCTTCCTGGCAGTTGGTTTCAAAAAGCCCCATCTCCCCTTTGTGGCTCCCCAGAAATACTGGGACATGTACAACCGGGAAGAAATGCCCCTGGCAAATTTCCAGTCCAAAGCCCTGTACAGCCCGGAATGTGCCTTCCATAATTCTGAAGAATTGCGCGGTTACACAGATATCCCCGATTTCAGCAGATTCAGTAATTATGAAGAGGCGATACTGGATGCAGACCAGCAAAAAGAACTGATCCATGGCTATTACGCCTGTACATCCTATATCGACGCCCTGGTTGGAAAGGTTCTGGATGAGCTGGACCGGCTGGATATGCGAAAGAACACGATCGTATTGCTGTTCGGCGACCATGGCTGGCACCTGGGGGACCACGGACTCTGGGGAAAACACACCAACTTCGAACAGGCCACCCGGGCGCCCCTGATAATTTCCGCCCCTGGCTATTCTACAATTCCCACCTCCTGGGCCATCACCGAATTCCTTGATATTTACCCAACCACCTGTGAGCTGGCAAACCTGCCCGTCCCATCTGACCTCGACGGAAGAAGCCTCGTGCCCAACCTTGCTGATCCGGTATCACCCGGAAAAGAATTTGCTGTTTCACAGTATTCCCGGGACAGTCTCAACGGATACACCATCCGCACAGGACGATACCGGTATACAGAATGGTTTGCCAATGGCTACAGGTCATTCGACCC
>DQWH01000019.1 GCA_011042635.1 Bacteroidota bacterium
CAGAATAAACAGCCGCCCGGCCCAGCTTTCAGGCGGGCAGCAACAACGGGTGGCCGTAGCCCGGGCCCTGGCTTCCAAACCAAAATTTATTCTCGCCGACGAACCCACCGCCAATCTGGATACCAGATCCACCGAGAACCTTCTGGATATTATGGAAACACTGAACAAAACCGAAAACATGACCTTCATCTTTGCCACCCACGACCCCCGGGTTATGAAGAAAGCACACCGGGTCATTACCCTGGAGGACGGAAAAGTGATAGAAGATAGTTATAAAAAACAATGAATCAGGCCATGAACGCCCTGACCCTGCCGGTTTCCGAAACCCCCGGATCAGTAATAAGAAAATGAAACGTTGTATCTTCATTCTTGCATTTTCCGTTTTGATGGCAAATGATGCCCTGCAGGCACAGAACAACCTGAAATCACTGGAAATATCTGGTTACGTTTCCAGCATGCAAACCACCATGTTCACCCACATCGATTCTGCCTGGATGACAGAAAACCTCATTCACCAGCGGCTCAATTTGAAATGGTATGCCACACCCGATCTGATCATGGCTGTGGAAGTCAGGAACCGTTTTATTTTCGGTGAATTTGTAAAAAACATCCCCGGTTACGACCGCCTGATCAACCGGGAACAGGGATGGTGGGATCTCTCGGGATATATCTTATCGGGGAACAGTTTTCTGCTGCATTCCACCATCGACCGCGGATGGATCGAATACACCCGCGGCAACTGGCAGATCAGGGCCGGCCGCCAGCGTATCAACTGGGGTGTGAATTATGCATGGAACCCCAATGATATTTTTAACACCTATTCGTTTTTTGATTTTGATTATCCCGAAAAACCGGGAAGCGACGCCCTTCGCATGCAGTATTATACCGGGGTATCTTCCCTGTTGGAAGCAGCCGTGAAAGTCAACGCCCGTAAACAGATCACCGTGGCAGGTAAATGGGGATTCAACAACTGGAACTATGATTTCCAGCTGATTGGCGGCCTGCTCAACGACGAGGATGTGGTGGCCGGGGCGGGGTGGTCGGGAAATATTGCCAGCGCCGGATTCCGCGGAGAGGTTACCTACCTTCATCCCGTGGAACATTTTGCCGATACTACAGGAATATTGATTGCTTCGGTTGGAGCGGATCACACATTTCCCAATACCCTTTACCTGCAGGCAGAAATCCTTTACAACGGGTCAGAAATTCCCATCGGGGGATTTGAACAGTATTACTACATGCCCCTTTCCATTAAAACCCTCTCTTTTACCGATTGGTCTTTTTTGCTGGGGGCTACCTGCCAGGTAACTCCCCTGTTTCAGGCCGGGGCCCATATGATGTTTTTCCCTTCCATAGATGGTTGGTTTGCCGGCCCCACCCTGAATTATTCCCTGGCGGATAACCTCCAATTCTCCTTTGCCACGCAGCATTTTGCCGGCCATTTTAATACACCTGTTCCGGGAGGAGTACAGAAAGAAAAGAAACAGCTTACTCTGGCGTATCTCCGGTTCAAATACAGTTTCTGAATACCTTCTCCTGACCGATTCTTATATCCAAAATTTCCGAATAAGGGATTTTTCTTATTTTTGGCACTTAAACCCCAAAAACAGATCTCCTGATGATTTTAACCGTAGAATTAAGAAAGACCGGAAACTGGCTATTCAAATACAGGGGTATTTTGCCGGTTATTCTCTTACTGGCCGGACTTATATTCCTTTTTTTCCATATCAGGAACCAGCCTGTTACACCACCTCTGGGGTACGAAATCCTGTGCCTGCTCATTGGATTTGCAGGCTTACTGATCAGGATTCTGACCATAGGCCATACACCGAAGAATACCTCGGGACGCAATACCAAAAGCCAGAAAGCCGAAGATCTGAATACCACCGGCATCTATTCCACCCTGCGCCATCCTCTGTACCTGGGAAATTTCTTTATGTGGCTTGGGCTGGCCATGTTCCTGTATAATGCCTTGTTTGTCATCCTGTCAATACTGGTTTTCTGGTTGTATTATGAAAGGATCATGATAGCCGAAGAGGCTTATTTGCAGAACAAATTCGGACAGAAATATATCGACTGGGCTTCCCGGACCCCCGCTTTTATTCCCTCATTTAAAAATTACACCGCCCCGGCTCTCTGGTTTTCATGGAAAAATGTGCTGAAACGCGAATACAACGGGTTCGGAAACCTGATTTTTTCCTTTACTTTGATAGAAACGTTCAGAAGCTACTTTCTGGCGGAAAAATTCCACCTCCCTACGCGCTGGATTGTTATATTCGCTGTCGGGTTCATGATATGGATCCTTCTCCGGACCCTGGAAAAAAATACACGCCTCTTTGAGGTGGAAGGACGATAAAATCCTCGATATCCCATGAAAATTTCATCGAATTTCGACGGGGGCAACATCCGTGTGGATTCCCTGAAAAACATTGACGACATCCGTCTCAGCATCCGGCCCGACACTCACTCAGAATACCTGCAATGGTTCTACTTCCGTCTTCAGGGAGCTGCCGGTTATCCCTGCATAATGCACATTACCAATGCGGGAGAAGCTTTCGAACCCGCCGGATGGGTGGGTTACAAAGCCTGTGCTTCGTACGACCGGGTTCACTGGTTCAGAATTCCCACGAAATACGACGGGGCAAAGCTCACCCTGCGGCATACCCCGGTAAAAAATTCGGTATTCTATGCCTATTTTCCACCGTTTTCCTTTGAGCAGCATCAGGATATGATCCATCAGGCCCAGAACAGCGATCTGTGTATCATCGAACACCTCGGGCAAACCGTGGAGGGACGTAGCATCGACTGCCTGATTGCCGGCCATCCCGCCCCGGATAAAAAAATCATCTGGATCCTCGCCCGCCAGCATCCGGGAGAAACCATGGCATCCTGGTTCATGAAAGGTTTCATCCGCCGCCTTCTTGACAGAAATGACCCGGTATCCAGAAGGCTGCTGGAAAAGGCGGTCTTTTACATGATCCCCAATATGAATCCCGATGGATCTGTCCATGGTAATATCCGGACCAATGCGGCGGGCGTCAATCTGAACCGTGAATGGGCCGATCCTTCACAGGAAAGAAGTCCGGAAGTGTTTTACGTGCTGAATAAAATGAAAGAAACCGGTGTGGACATGAACCTGGATATCCACGGTGATGAGGCCATCCCCTATAATTTTATCACAACCCTGGAAGGAATTCCCGGGTTCAGCAACCGCCTGAAGAACATCCAGGAAAGTTTTATTGATCACTGGATGAAGATCAGTCCCGATCTGCAAAATGAACAGGGATATCCCAAAGATCAACCCGGTGAAGCCAACCTGGAGATCTGCTCCAAACAAATTGCCCAACGGTTTAATTGCCTTTCACTTACGATTGAAATGCCCTTCAAGGATAACTTGAATCTGCCCGATCCGGTAGCCGGCTGGTCGCCAGAACGTTCTGTCAGGTTCGGTGAATCCGTGATCAATGCGATCTATTCGGTTATAGATATGTTGAGGTAATGGTTTATATAGGCCTGCCTGCCTGCTATTTATGAGGTGGCAAATATGACTTGTTCATGGTTTTCGTGATCCGCGATCGAATTTCTTTTTCTTTAAAAATTCGTAAAAAGTAATATGCATCAGGAACCGCAACAGGCCGCATAGCTGTCCCGAAAAGCATCAATCAGCTACCGGTCTATGCCGTATTCCCTCAACACCATCTGAAAACTGTTCAAAAGGGAATTCAGCCTGATTCCTTCCATGATAGCCATCCGCGTATCTTCCCGGAACCGTTTGAATAGTTTCGGGCATCCGACTCCTGCAGAGAATCCACAATCTCACCGGCAAACCTCACAAAACCGTAGATAACATAGATGGGATACCGGTATCTCTTACTGAATAACCTGATACCCATAGAGAAGGAGGTGCTGTAGCTCATTGTGGTGAGACGGCTCGATTGGAATGATATCAGATCGAATAATTCATTCATGACCATTTTTTACCGCCTCCGTTAATAATCTGACGGGCAGCCACCATCCCGGAAATAATGGCGGGAGGTACTCCCGGTGTAAAGATGAATTGCCAGAATAACAATGCATAAGCAAAATTGTTCTGGTGTGGAACAGCCTGTCATGAAACAGGGAGGATCATGCCCTCAAACAAAGGATCCGGCGAAGATAGATAACCCGGTTTATTCCGGATGATCGGGAAATACAATGGTATCGCGGTCAACTGCCAAAGCACCGAAATACCCCAGTACTTCCGGAAACAAATTGGAATTCGGATTGGCCGGTGTGGTCCCCATGCCCTGGGTAGAACTGGCAACTACGGAGGAAAGGCTGTTGTAATAATCAAAAGTGGGAAAATCCAGGTTCATCAATTCCACAACAGCCGTATCGCCCGGTAAAAACGGTTTGCCGAATAGAAAATAATGGATGGACATCCCGTTGTTCAGCCGGTCATCCAGCAGATAATAAAAATTGCTCTGAAAATTTCCTTTCAGTACCCTTAACCGGTAATAATTCTTTTGCTCCGCCGGGTCGGTAAAAAAACAGTGGACTAAAAATCCTTCCTCCGAAAATCTTGTGCCTTCGAAATACTCCGGAACCAGCGAATCAATGTAAACCTTCGAAGGCATGGTAGAGACTCCCGTATACACCTCACCTTCAAAGGCAACCCGCAGGGTGTACTTCTGGCCGGGTATTCCCCTGGCCACATAATTAATATACAATCCGGGTGATTCTTCTATCATGACAAAAGGAGCGCCTTCGTCACGCAGGATCTGAACATCCGCTCCGCTGATGACAGGGAATTCGCCGGTATGAAAATAATCAACTGTGGCAGATAATTTTACAAAGGCATTACCTCGTTTGTCGGTCAACACCCCTTCGATCACAGGCACGGATTCCGCATCACGAAGGTCTATCTGCACGCGTTCTTCACAGGCCTGGAGTACGATAAGCAGGAAAAGCAGAAAGAGAATATGACGGAAAGACGGGCCGGTTTTCATGTCAAAATTTGAATTGGTAAGAAACAGAAGGAATAATGGAAAATAAATAAAGCTTGGTAGCGTACGTAATAATTGGATTTTCTTCGTCCTGCTCAAAATAAATGGAATAGGCATTTTCCCGGGCATAGGCATTGTATATGGAAAAACGCCAGCTTGACCGGTATTTCATGCCGGGTTTGTTTTCCAGCACCATTCCCAAATCAAGCCGGTGATAAGGAGGCATACGATAAGCGTTTCGTTCCGGATAATAATTCGTTACCTGCCCGTCAATCATATACTTCCCTCCGGGAAAAGTCACCGCATTGCCCGTATAATAAACCCATGAAGCGGAAAGGGATATCCGGTCGTTCAGATCGTACAGGCCTACCACTGACAGATTATGGGTACGGTCATGCCTGGCAGGAAAAACCCGGCCGTTATTGATCGCATCAAAGGACCTTTCGGTTTTCGAAAGGGTATAACTGACCCACCCTCTGAACTTCCCCACGTTCTTTCTCACGAACAACTCCATTCCGTATGACCACCCCCTACCGAACACCAGCTGCGATTCTACCTGGTCGTTCAGCAGGATATCCGCTCCGTTGCGGTATTCTATCTGGTGATCCATGTGTTTATAATAAATTTCCGCCGACGTCTCCAGGCTGTTCCTGCCGAAATTCCGGAAATACCCCAGAGCAACCTGCCTGCCGGATTGGGGTTTGACAATGCGGCTGCTGGAAATCCACAGGTCGATCGGTGTGGAGGCGGTGGATTGGGCAATCTGATGAATATACTGGTGGATGTGGGTATATGAGGCTTTGATCGAATGGGTGGGACCGGTGCGAAGGATTACCAGCAGCCGGGGATCTATATTTCGATAATTGACTATGATCTCTCCCCTGGCATACCAGGTAGTGTCTGTTGCAAAACCCTTATCGGAAAAACGGTAAACGTTGCCGGGACCCACCAGGGTGAACATGGAAAAACGCAATCCGTATTTCAGGGTGAACATATCCCCCCATTCAATTTCATGGGAATAATAGGCGGCATGTTCCCAGGCATGTTTTGTTTCAAGTTTCGTGTCATGGATGGGGAACCCCCCCCTGGAACTTACTTCTCCCGGCAAAAAGTGATGATAATTCGATTTGAAGCCAAAAAACATGTTATTCCCCGGTTTAAGGTAATACTGGAAATCCGCTTTCAGATTCCAGTCACGGATAGAAGATGTCAGATCGAATTCAATCCCTTCATTTACAACTTCAAATACATAATTGTAATTGCTGTATATGAAAGAGGTATTAAGAAACAATTTCTCGTTGAACAGATGGTTCCACCGGAGGGTGGTGGTAAAATTCCCCCAGTCAAAACCGAAATAATTCCTGAATCGTAAAACATCCCTGCCCCAGTAACCCGACACATACAACCGGTCGTTGTTGCCCAGCCGGTAATTGGCCTTGAGGTTAAAATCATAGAAATACAGCACATTGTTTTTGATCAGGCTGTCCGGCGAAAGTTTGATGAACAGATCGGCATAGGTTCTTCTGCCTGACACAATGAGCGAACCC
>DQWH01000150.1 GCA_011042635.1 Bacteroidota bacterium
GCCACTGATACCGTGGGTACATGTCTTTTCCCTTCACGGATATTTTGGCCGTCGTTGGAAAGGTTACCCCGTAATTTTTTTGCAGAATTCCATGATCTTCCCGGTACTGCCGGGTTCCTGATTCATAAAATCATTGGCCGGAAAGCCGGTAACAACAAACCCGTTGTCACCATACTGCCGGTACGGGACTTCCATCTGTTCATACCGGGGAGTTAACCCGCACCGCGAAGCAGGATTGACCACGAGCACCTTTTTCCCCTTGAATTTGGACAGGGCCAGGTCGCGTCCGTTAATGGCAGTTACTGCATATGAATGGAAGTTCATATTTTCCTGTGCCTGAATGGTTAATGCACCGAAAAGAAGGATGCAGGCAATCCATAATCTCTTCATGACAGCGGTTTTTTACACCATCAAACCGGAAGGGAAAATGTTCACAGGAAAAGGAAGAAAGGCCGCAGTAGGATTATTTATTTTTGCGCACATCATGCACATTCAGATACACAGAACATATCAAGGCCAGAAAATATCCGATAGTGGTCAGTGTGTCCACCCAGAACATGTCCGGGTCCCAGCCTGTGAGCCTGTGAACCAGATACTTCAGATAGGAGTTGGGAAGGCCGGTTTCGCCCATCTTTTCAAGGATCCTGAAATGCCATTCGGTCAGCGGGCAGTAGCCCATTCCGTAAAATATTCCCAGAAGGAACCATGACCCTCCGGTCAGCAAAAGGGTCATCAGATTCCATTTCCTCAGTTTTTTCCAGATCCATCCTATAAGGTTAAACAGGGTAATCCCCGTGTGAAAGACCAGAAAAAAAAGATCGGCTGTTTTCAGAAGAAAATCCTGCATAAGTCGGGTTTCATTCAGTGCGTTTTTCCATTTGGGCAGGTATGGCAGTTTTCATTTCCCCGGCCGCCTCGACAGATCGCCCTTTCTGCCGGCTCCGGCTACGGAGATCAAACAGGCATAAAGCAACCAGGCGGTCAGGAACAGGATGATACAGGAAATCACGGTAAGAAGCAGGTTATTTGCCTCGATAAAACGGATCAGGTTTTCGAACATGGCCCACAGGGTAAAGATCAGCACCAGTACCATGGGAAGAAAAGCCACCCAGATATTCCATTTTTTCCTGAAAAGATACACCGTCACCACACCCAGGGCCAGGGCGGCAAGCAGCTGGTTAAGCGAACCGAACAGGGGCCACAGCTTCATGGCTCCCTGTGCCGCCTCGTCGGTAAAAGTCATCAGGGCGGCCGCCAGTACCACGAAAAAAGTAGCTACATACCGGTGGTTCATAGGCCAGATCACTTTACCCTGACGGTTTCTGAAGATCTCCTGCAGGGAAAGCCTCTGGATGCGGGTAGCACTGTCGAGGGTGGTATTGGCAAAGCTCACGATAAAAACAGCGATGAGGGTCTGCCCCACATTGACCGGGATTCCCAGCGACCGGCAGAGATTGGCCGCCCCGGTGATAAATGCCTCGAGCTTGGCCCCCAGGCCTTCGGCCGAAGCCCAGGAGGTATAGTGATGATCAAATGCTTCGCGGCCGGTATACAGGATCCCTTCTTTTTCCATACCCATCCCCAGTCCGGCAGCTACGGCCATAAGCACCAGCACGGCAAGAAAACTTTCCCATATCATTCCTCCGTAGCCCACAAAAAGTGTGTCTTTTTCCCGGTCAACCTGTTTTACCGTGGTCCCCGAACTGGCCAGGGAATGGAAACCCGAAATGGCTCCGCAGGCAATGGTGATGAACAGAATAGGCATAAGGGCAGGTACGTCCGATCCCGGAGCATAAGCAGAAGGATTGACGGCCGGAGCCGAAACGGGAGGATGGGCAATCGCCAGTCCCAGAAACAAAAGCCCCATGGCAATGATCAGTTGATGGGCATTGATGTAATCACGGGGCTGCAGGAGCTTCTGTACCGGAACCGCTGATGCAAAAAATACATACACAAACAGGATAAGGCACCAGGTATTAACCGGAGAGCCCGCCAGGGGAAACATTTTCACCGGAAGGTAGGCTCCGGCAACAATGGTCAGATACAGGAGAAAAACGGCAATAAGGGAATACAGCAGATCATTCTTTCCGGAGCGGATTTTCCATCCCAGCCATACGGCAATAGGGATCTGCAGCCATACGGGAATCACCGACTCGGGATACATACCAAACAGTACCCCTTCGATCATGACAAATACCGAAAGAACAATAAACAGAAGGAACTGCATAATGAACTGGAAAGCATAACGGGCTGAGGGACTGATCAGGTCTCCTGTCAGCTCACCCAGCGATTTCCCCTGATGGCGGGCAGAGATCACGAGGGTGGAAAAATCATGCACGGCTCCCATAAAAATGGAACCCACAAATACCCAGATAAACGCCGGCAGCCATCCCCAGATAATGCCGATGGCCGGTCCGACAATGGGCCCCAGGCCGGCTATTGTGGTAAAATGATGTCCGAAAAGGATGTGTTTTTTAGCGGGAACAAAATCCACCCCGTCATGCAATTCATGGGAAGGCATGGGGGTAGCATCCGACAGCCGGAATATTTTACTTCCCAGCCATTTCCCGTAAGTATGATACGCCACAATGTATCCGGCCAGTGCCAGAACTACGAGTAAAAAGCTGTTCATAAGAAGCTGCCTTAATTACAGCGGGGCATCGGCATTCACCTTCATATCGAGCGACAGGTTTTCCCCCTCTTCCTCCACCCATACTTCATAGGTGAATTTCCCCCTTCCCAGGTATACCTCATAGGTATAGGATACCGGAGTAAAAGTATAGGGTGTGCCGTCAATTTCGAGTGTAATCAGCGCCTCACGGTACGCCTTTTCAAACCGCTTGTATTCCGTGGCCTGGCCGGGACCAACGGTTCCGTAATCATTTTCGCCGTAACCCGTGTCCACATGAACATTATCAAAAACATACGTACTGAGGTTTTTGACCCGGATATCGGTCGGGCCCTCGGCTTTGTCCCATTTGGTACAACCGGAAAGCAATATTGCGCTGACCAGGAATGCCGCTGCAACAATACCCTGTTTTTTCATGGTTTCCGTTTTTAGATCACCCTGATGGCCTCACCGGGCACCCACCCCTTGTTTCCGTCGCTGATCCTGATCTCATGCCACTCTCCCATCTCGTCTTCCAGCGTCACACGGGTACCTTCATGTAAAATAAAAAGGTCGGTCCCGCTTTCATCGGGAGTGCTTTTCACCGTGACGGAAGGCTGATAGATTACCGCCCTCTGTTTTCCGTAGATCAGCCCGTAATGTTCGCGGGCAAATACCAGGGAAAATACGGAAAAAAGCAACATCACTACGGCCAGCCGGAAACTCCACCGCCTGATACCCGGCCTGTGAAGGTATAAATATAAGGAAAAAAACAGGAATGCAAGGATAAAGGCCCCCAGGCTGATCCATCCCCACACGGCCGGAGGCAGGGCCCTGACCACCGCAAAGTACCAGCGTGTGAAAAATGGCCGGGGCAGCTCTTCGATATTATCTTTCACATAACTTTCGGCCAGTTCCAGGTTGAACAGAATGTCCTGGTCACGAGGACTCAGCAGTTTTGCCCGCTCATAATACAAAATCGCATCGGCCAGGCGGTGGTTCCTGAAATACGCGTTTCCCAGGTTATAATACACCTCGGCGGCCACATACCCGCTGTCGATGATCTGCGTGTATTTCTCAATAGCCGTGGCATAATCTCCCTCAGTGTAGGCCCTGTTGGCTTCTTCCAGCCAATCGCGGGGTCCCGAACCACGGACCCCGGAAAAAATGCATGCCAGCAGCAAAATGGCAAAAATTTGTTTCATGGGTTCCTCATTTCAGGTTTTGTTCCAGTGCGGTGATCAGCTTCATGGCTTTCCGGTACACCTGGCCGGGATCACCCGACCCGGTTTCACCGGCATACCGGGCCTGCTCGCAATGGTCGATGGTATCGAGATATTCACCGGCCAGCTCTCCGGGAATGTCGTGTTTGGCAAGTGTCGCCAGGGCATTATCCCGGTTCAGTTCTGCCAGCGGTATGGAAAGCTTGTCGCTGAGATATCCCCAACAGGCTCTTGACACTTCTTCATAGAACCGGTCGAGCTGTTGTTTTCTTAGGGCATCTGCCGCCAGTTTCAGGCGTTTCCTGGCCTGCCGGCTGGCCCTGCGGTTCCGCATCAGCTCGGTATTCCTCATAATTTCCACCCTCCTTTTTCTCAGCAGCAACACGATGATAAACACCAGTATCACCAGCGGATATGCCAGGTAAAACCACAACTGACCGACCAGATTTTTCGTACCCCGTGTGAGGGGAATATCCCCCGTTTTGATAAAACGGATGTCCTTACCGATAAACCGGATGTCTTCCTTCCCGAAACCGGTCACCACCGTGCCTTCCTCGCCCGGTTCGCGTGGCTCCACTTTCAGATTGAACGCGGGTGATTTCCATGTGACATACTGTTCCTTCTCCGGATCAAAATAGCTCACTTCAATGGGGGGTATCCTGTACGTTCCGGGTGTCCGGGGCACCATGAGGTATTCAAAGCTTTTCGTCCCCTTCGATCCGGAAACAGTATGGTTGATATCCATGGTCACTCGCGGGTCGTACGTTTCAAAACCGGGCGGCAGGTTCACCACCGGGGGTGACATAAGTTTCAGGTTACCCGTTCCCGTGACCTTCAGGGTAAGGGTTACGGCCTCATCCGCCACCACCTCTTCCCTGTCAACCGAAGCCTTCAGGGTATACCGTCCCACCAGTCCCTCAAACGAAGCGGGAGCCTCTTCGGGAAGGGGCTTTACACGAATTTTCACAGGATCGCTGCTGACTGTTCGCGACACGGTCCGGAACGAGTCGAAAAAATCATCGAAAATACTGCCCGTTCCCCTGCTTATCCGCTGCCTGATATGGCATTCCAGCTCCATGGGGTCGATGGTGAGGGTCCCGCTGCGCTGCGGGATCAGCACTACCTGCCGCAGTACCAGGGTTCCGTATACATTTCCATTGACTACTTCCCTCTGAAGATAATTCTGTTCAGGAATATCGATCTCCTGCTGCAGAAACCCCGAGAAGGAAGGGAACTTCCGGTCACCGATACCGGACAGATCCAGGCGGGTAAACAGCTTGATGGTGGCGACCAGGTGCTCTCCCTGGTATACTTCCTTCCGGTCAGTTATGACCTGCACGAACAGGTCTTCGCCCTTTATCCCGCTTATTTCGGGGGTTGCAGAAGGAGCGGGAGTGGCCGGGGCGGAAGGAGCCGACCCTTTCACCACTTCCACGGTAATCTCTTCCGTTTCATAGGTTTTGCCGTCGACCTCGATACGGGCTTTCCCGATAGTGAATGTTCCTTCTTCCACCGCCTGGAGCACAAAATTATAGCTATAGGAAACGGTTCGGGTCATCTGTCCGTTGATGATCTGTACCGAGGTACTGGTTGACATATTGGGACCCGAAAGGATGGCAAAATGCTCAAAGGAAGGGGTCTCGAAATTTTTCCCCTCGGCATTCACCGAAAAGGACACCCGAAAACGTTCCCCTGTTTCCACCACCCGGGGGCTGGCAGAAGCACGGAACTCCACCTCCTGGGCAAATCCTGCCAGGGGCCAGATGCCCGCTACCAGGAACATACCTGCCAGTCGGCCTATCCTGATGAATCTGTTCAACATATGCTGCATTACCATTCTTTTTCAACTTTGACGCGTGCCGCCTTAGCTTCGGCCTTCTTCACCTTTTCCTGGATTTCTTTCTCATCGGCGGCCAGTGCTTCCAGCAGGCGCCGGGCATCCTCTTCCGATATCCGCTGAGGAACCTGCCGGGGTTGCTGTCTTTCCTGTTCCTGTTCACTTTCCTGCTGCTGTGGCTGTTGCTGCGGCTGTTGCTGTTGCTCCTGATCCTGCTGCTGTTCCTGTTGTTGTTGCTGATCCTGCTGCTGCTGATCCTGCTGCTGCCGGTTTTGCTGCTGCTGTTCCTGCTCCCTGAGCATACGCAGGGCGACCGACAGGTTGTACTTGGTTTCCATATCCTCCGGATTATTCCGCAAGGCTTCCTTATAGGCTTCGATGCTTCCCCTGGTCTGCCCGTTTTTCAGCAGGGAATTCCCCAGGTTATGATAGAACCTGGCCCTGTCGGCCGGCGAAAGGTCTTCCTCCGGTACACGGCTGAAACAGTTGCCGGCATTCTCATATTTTTCCTGTTTGTACAGGGCACTCCCCAGATTGAATTCAGCCTGGTACATTTCGTCGTTCTCTTCCAGGGCTTTTCTGTAGAGGACTTCCGATTCACTGAAATTACCCTTTCTGAATTCCTTGTTTCCTTCGCGGATGTATTTCCTTTCCGTCTGGCTCCATCCGGAAAGGGTTCCGGCCAGAAGAAAACAACACATTATGACCCGGTATTTCATCATGGTTTCAGATTTCTTCTTCAAATAAACGGATTTTCGACAACCTCCTGTTTTTTCTTTCCAGGATCACAAAATCGAGCAGAAGCAGTAAAAGGGACAATCCTGCCAGATACTGGAAC
>DQWH01000145.1 GCA_011042635.1 Bacteroidota bacterium
CAAACAACTACGTAGTTATCAACGTATATAACAACGTAGTTATCTGAGGCCTCTCTGTTCATCAGAAACCTATTTTCCCCCCGGAATACCTAAAAAGGATTGGCCTCTGATGCTTTTATGGAAAAACTACGGCGGGGGAAAGCCTGCCGCGATCCAAACTCGCCCTGACAGGCAAAGCCTCGTCATGGGCTCAGACAGGATCGCTGCACAGGCCATGGCGCATTTTCCCCCGCCTTGTTTTTCACATAAAACCCTCAGAGGCCAATCCTTTTCAGGTATTCCGTGGGGAAAATAGGTTTCTGATGAACAGAGAGGCCTCAGATAACTACGTTGTTATATACGTTGATAACTACGTAGTTGTTTGGAGAACTTGAGTTCAAGAATTTAGTGCAACATTTAGTAAGTTTTACTATGAAAAAGCATTTTCGACATAGTTTTTCTGAAAAATTAGCAAGGTTTCTCACCAACCACCCCGCCTTCCCCCGCCAGCGGCGGGGGGCACCCCTCCTTGCAAAGGAGGGGATTATGGGGTGAAAGGGGTCAGCTGTTCACCATCACAAAAGCCCCCCAGTAAAACGGAGAGGGGTATTTCTGTTTGATCTCGAGCTGGGCTTTTTCAAATGCGCGCAGCTTGTCGCCGCTGTCAAGCCAGTACCGGTAAAATCGGGTCATCAGCTCCTGGGTTACCTCGTCGCTTACCTGCCACAGACTGATCACCACCGTGGAGGCTCCGGCAATCTGCAGCGCCCGCTGCAGGCCATACACCCCTTCCCCGTTCACAATCTCTCCCAGGCCTGTTTCACATGCGCTCAGTACTACCAGGCCGGTCTGGTCCAGGTCGAGGATCATGGCTTCAAAGGCATTCAGCACACCGTCATCTCTCCGGTTACTGCCCGTGGTTTCGATATGCTGAAGGGTGTTGTCTGCTCCAGTGAACAGGAGTCCGGAACGCAACAGGGGGTTTTCCGCCGCCTTCATGGGTTCGATCCCGAAAACTTTTTCCTGGAGCCCGTCGGGCAGGTCTTCGAGGAAAAATCCATGGGTGGCGATATGAAGCAGGGCGGGGCTGCTTATTTGTTTCACGGCTTCTTCCGTGGCTTCCTCGCCGGTAATGATCCGGGTATTCCAGCGCCGGCTTTTCAGCAGTTCATTGATCCGGTCCACTTCCTCCTGGGTCCCGGGTAGCTCGGGCAGGGGCATGGTTACCATCCGGTTCCAGTCGAAATTTTTCGCATAGAAAGGGTTCCCAGCCAGAAACGCCTGCTTGCGCTGAAAGGTGCCGGCTTCCAGCCTGTCCTTCAGTGCCGGCAGGTCACTGGTGTTGGTCAGATAGATCAGGTTCTTCTCGTCGATGAGGTATGATCCGTCTTCTTTCTGCAGGGTTTTCAGGTTGATCTGATTATATACCCCGTCGAGCGATACATACAGGGTGCCGACCTTCCGGGTGATATCCTCCAGATCGCGCCAGTAAATGTGGTAGAAGGGCTCGCCTTCCCTGGCTGTCTGCATAAGCCTGCGGTACCTGAGGGCCTCGGTGGTTTCCAGTTCTTTTCCGTTGGGAAATACCACCAGGTCGGGTTGCCGGTAATTGTTGCGGTCGAGTACCAGTGCGGCATATACCACGGTTGTATCGGGTTCCAGATAACGGTACCGGTTGATCCTGATAAATTCCACACAGGCTTCTCCCGACGACAGCCGCAGGGCGATATCCGAAGGTGTGACCTCTTTCTGTGTGTAAGCTCCGGCGAAGAGTTCAGAAACCTGACTGAGTTCCTTCTCACGCGTGTTGGCTACCTGTTCCAGCGAGTCGAGGTTTATCCGGTCGGCTTCCAGTTCCTCTTTCGACAGGGTGTACAATTTGGACAGGTATTCCTTCAGATCGAGCCACTCCCGGTATTTTCCCACCAGCGCCTCATCCCCGCTTTCCAGGATTCTTTTCTTTACCTTGCTGGTAGATGAAAGCAACAGGGCTTTGGTGGCGATATGGTAACGGTACATATCGTAGGTAATTCCGGGAATTTCTTGTCTTGCCTCCATTGCATAGGAATGGAAACGGATGAATTTGGGCTGTATGGTTGACCAGAACCTCGACTTGTCGTATTCACTCATGGCCGGGAAATAGGTATGGATCTGGTAGAGGTATTCATCCATTACCCGGCGGTAGTTTTCCGTGGAAGCGTTCCAGTTTTCTTCCTGCCATTCCAGGATGGCGATGGTTTCCAGCGTATTCACGTAGGCAGGGTGGTGCACGCCCAGTTTCTCCAGTTGTACCTCCCGGGCCTGTTCCAGCAACGAACGGGCTTGTTTCGTTTCCCCCCTGAAAAGCCGGTACCGGGCCATATCGTACAGAGCGCCGGCATATACATGATGTTGTTCCCCGAATTTCCTTTTATAGATATGGATGGCCTTATTCAGGTTCTTTTCCACCAGGTCGTACCGGCCGGTCAGCTGGTAGAGGGAAGCCAGGTTCTGTAAAAGAACGGCATAATCGGGGTGATTGGTTCCAAGCCTGTTTTGCTTGGTGCGGATGGCATCAAGGCAGATCTCCTCGGCTTCTTCATACCGTTGCTGCAACTGGTAAAGCAGGGCCAGATTCACTTTCAGGCGGACATAGTTGGGCGATTTTTCCTTCATGTCGTCCGATGCGATGGAAAGGGCCTGCAACAGAAGCTTTTCTGCGTCGTCATATTTGCCGGTCACCTGGTAAAGAATAGCCAGGTTGTTCAGCACAATGGCACAGGCTGAGCCCTGTGATCCTTTTGTTTCCCGTGTCACTTCCAGGGCGCGGTTCAGGTATTCTTCGGCTTCGGCATATTTGCCCAGGTCCTTGTACAGCACCCCCATATTGTTCAGAGAAGCTCCGTACCCGTCGATGTCTCCTAGCTGGTCCCTTCTCATTTTCAGGGCTTCGAGGGTAAATTCTTCTGCTTTTGAAAGCCTGCCGGTGGTATGATACAGCAAACCCAGATTGCTGGTGGTCAGGGCGGCGCCCTTGCAGGGCTCCAGTTCGGAAAGTTTGTATATGGTCCGTGCCGCCAGGAAGGAAAGCTCTGCCGACCGGAATTTTCCCGAGGCGTACAATACTTCTCCCACATCGTTGTAATCGGCGGCCCGCTGTTCGTCGGTTCGCTGTTCCAGGCTTTCCGGGCTCAGGATATACAACAGGCCTTTCTGCAGGCGGTGGTATTTTTCTTCCGATTCATAAAAACCGGAATTGTCACTGAAAGAAACAGCATAATTGAAATCGGTCTGGTCATATTCATCCCTGGCTTTGGTGAGGTATGCCACGGTGAGTTCTTTCCCTTTGTTCAGCACATCCTCGGTGGTGATGTTACTGATCTGGTCAACGGTTTCTTCCTTCACCTTTTTCAGCAAGCTTTTGATCTGTCCCCTGGCGGGGGAAAGAATTCCCGTAAGGAGAAGGATCAGGCATATTTTGGTTTTCATCGTTCAGGTAATTCGGGGTTAGGTGCCAGCCCGCATGTTTTATTCAAAATTACAAAAGGAAGTTGTGATTCTGAAAAAAACCCGGGTGATTCTCATGCTGCCTGCCGGTTCCGTGTACCGGGTTCCTGAGGCGTTCCAGCCCACAGGCTCACTGCCACTACGGCCAGAAAAGCCGCCACAAAGGAGACAAAACGAGCGGAAACGGCCTGGTCGAGCATTTTTATTTCCGTCCATACTACGGTAACCGCCGTGCCGGTGATCATTCCCGCCAGTACGCCTTTCCAGTGGATCCTTTTCCAGTACAGCAACAACAGGAGGGCCGGACCGAAGGAGGCCCCCAGGCCCGACCAGGCATAGGATACCATGCCGAAAATGAACTTGTCGGAAGTGATGGCCAGTACCAGGGCGGCCAGGCCCACCAGCAGCGTGACGGCCCGACTGAGGAAAAGCAGCCGTTTGCCTGTCAGTTCCTTTCCCAGAGTGCGGTGGTAGAAATCCTCAATCACAGAGGAGGAGATGACCAGCAGCTGGCTGTCGGCGGTGGACATTATGGCGGCGATGGCCCCGGAAATGAATATCCCGGCCAGCCATGCCGGAAACAGGCGGGAGGTAAGAAAGGGCATTATGAATTCCTTGTCGGCTATCTGGGAAACAGGATCAGTCACTTCCTGTACCACCCTGATATCCATGGTCCAGCCTACCAGACCGATGAGTATGGCGCCTGCGAAAGCGGGAACGGACCATGCCAGGGCGATCCGCCGGCTGATCCGGATGCGGGCCGGGTCTTTGATAGACATGAAACGGGTAAGCAGGTGAGGTTGCCCCATGTAACCAAACATCCAGCTCAGACCACCAATCACGGTAGCTGCTGCGGCCCAGCCTGTTGTTCCGCCTGTCAGGCCGGAGTATTCCGGAGGAGCACTTTGCAGTGCCGATGCCAGCGACAGGCCGTTCTGATGCAGTTCGATCAGTCCTGCCAGCGGCAGGATTACCAGAGCCCCGATCATGATGATCCCCTGGATGAGGTCGGTCCAGGCCACTGCAAAAAATCCCCCCATCATGGTGTACAGAATGATCACCAGTGACCCGATGACAATACCCCACAGGGGAGGAATACCGAAGGTTACATCGAGCACTTTCCCTGCTCCGTTGAACTGGGCGGCCAGGTAGAAGCTGAAAAAGAAGAGGATGATGAGGGTGGCCGCGATGCGTATGAGGTTTTTCCCTCCCCCCAGTTTTGAGGCAAAAAATTCAGGAAGGGTAATGGAATGAAATTGTTCCGATTGTTCACGCAGTCCCCGGGCAATGACATACCAGTAGATCAGGATCCCCAGCACACACCCTACGGCGGTCCATATTTCCAGAAGGCCGGCGGCGAAGGCAACCCCGGGAAGACCCAGGATGAGCCAGGCCGATTCGCCGGAAGCCCTTTCGGAAAAGGCCACTACCCAGGGGCTCAGCTTACGGCCTGCCAGAAAGAAATCCTGGTGCGAACGGTTGATGCGGTAGGTAATGATCCCCACACCGAGTACCAGCACCAGATAGAACAGAAAACCGACCAGGGTGTAGTCCATAAAGCGCAGAGATTGGTTATGGATGCCATGAAAATAGGAAAATGGAGTTAAAACCACAAAAAGGCCGTCACGCAACGCGACGGCCATTTGCAGGAAGATCAGCTGTTCTTGAAATGCACAATTTTCCTAGCAATTACTTAACCAATCTTCCTGATTTATGTTTACCATCCACTCTTCCAGTTCCGGTTCTTCCTCCCGGTAGAAGTCGAACATCCATTTTTCCAGCCGGGGTTCCGGTTCGTATTCCATACAGGATATCCGAACACTACGGTACATTACCTCCGTATCGGGCATCCACCGTTCGAGGGGGGTGGCCGGAGAAGGGCTTTTGAAGTTGACGGAACGAGCGGGGCGTTCGGCTCACAACGGCTGTGGTTTGCGGTGGGTCCGGAAGCCGGCAAAGGAAGGCCTTACCGGCTCGCGTTTGTTTCTGAGTTCTTTTTCATGCTGGGGACTGTTCCGGTAGAACCGGTGAAATTCCTGCTGGGCCAGAGACCTTCCGCCCGTTAATCCCGGAATAAGTATGATATTCAATACGAATTGTATCATAGCTATTGTTTTACAGGTATTTGTATTCAGAACAGGATGGCATCAAACTTGTTCATTCTTCACTGAGATTATCATATATTGAACAATACCGTGCGGGGCTTTATTCCGGAAGGGTATCAAACTGTATTGGGGTTTAACATATTTTAAGAAGATGCCGGCATGGGGGAATCCGTTCCCGCGAACCTTAACCGGCCGGAACAGACCTTCCGGGGAATTCAAATAAAAAAGGTAATTTTATGGCTTGATTCGGTAAAACCTGAACGGAGGATTGTTGTTATGGGGATTGAAGTCATTGATATTACCAGGTCATTCGGAAAGCAGAAGGCTCTGGACCACGTCTCTTTCAGGATAGCTCCCGGGGAAGTGGCCGGTTTTATCGGACCAAACGGAGCCGGGAAAACCACTCTGATGAAGATTATTATGGGTATCCTGCCTCCCGACAGCGGCCTGGTAAAACTGCTGGGTGAGGACGTTTCCGGTGGAAACGTACGGTTGAGGCAACGCATCGGCTACCTGCCCGAAAACAATCCTCTGTATCCGGAGATGTATGTACGGGAATACCTGGGTATGGTGGCGGGGATCTATCGTCTGGGGAAAAAGAGGAGGGCACGGGTGGAGGAAGTGATTGAACTGACCGGGCTGGGAAGGGAGGCTCACAAAAAGATCGGGGCCCTTTCGAAGGGGTACCGGCAGCGGGTGGGTCTGGCGCAGGCATTGATACACGACCCTCCGGTACTGATCCTGGATGAACCTACCTCCGGCCTCGACCCCAACCAGATTGTGGAAATCAGAAGCCTGATATCCGAAATGGCCCGTTCCAAAACGGTGATGCTTTCCACCCACATTATGCAGGAGGTGGAAGCCATCTGTCACCACATCCTTATTATCCACCA